>JAJSAA010000009.1 GCA_024274995.1 Deltaproteobacteria bacterium | reverse complement strand
TCACCCGTCCAAAACTCTATTTAAAATCGTTCGACGATAAGTTACGAATATTTGTAACGGGGAGATGCATTCTTTTATTCACAAACTATAATCATTTATTTTGTTCTCTTGGAACAACTATAAGTTACGAAACAGTTTTCTAATTTTAAGGAATTGTTTCAGATTGCCGGGAGCAAGGGTAATGAATATGTCGATAAAATTAATAGAACTCGCTGCACTGGTTGACGGCACCTTAGTCGGCCCGGGAGATGTAACTATCAGCCGGCTTATGGACTTGGAATCGGCCGTTGAGGGGGATATAACCTTTCTTATTAAGGACGATCCAGCCCGTCTCGCTGCTACCAGGGCCTCAGCCGTCATTGTGCCGGAAGGCGTCAGCGGAGCCGGACGGCCTGTTATTCAAACGCCTAACCCGAATCTAACTGCGGCCCTTATCCATCAGCAACTTCTAAAAAGGCCCTTTACCGCTACCGGCATTAATCCCAGCGCCCACATCGGCCGGGATTGCCAGCTGGCGGCGGAGATTTCAATTTCTCCCCTTGTCGTCATTGGCGACCGGGTTCGTATTGGCCGCCGTACTGTTATTCATCCAGGGGTGGTTATTGGTGATGAGGCCCGGATTGGCGATGATGTAGTGCTGCACGCCAATGTCAATATCGGTGCCGGCTGTCTCCTTGGCGACCGGGTTATAATTCATGCTGGTTCAGTTATCGGTGCCGACGGCTTTGGTTATGCGGCTGATGCCGACGGTCGTCATTTTAAACGGCCTCAGGTTGGTATTGTCCAGATTGACGATGAGGTGGAAATAGGTGCCAATGCCTGCCTTGACCGGGCGACCTTTGGCCGAACCTGGATAAAACGGGGTACCAAAATTGATAATCTGGTACAGATTGCCCATAACGTGGTAATTGGCGAAGACTCATTAATTGTCTCGCAAGCCGGATTGGCAGGCAGCTCATCCATGGGGCGTGGTGTTATCATTGGCGGTCAGGTTGGTGTTTCTGGTCATGTCAAACTCGGCAACCGGGTTATGGCGGGAGCCAAATCAGGAATTCATAATGATATCGCGGATAATGAGGTAGTCTCCGGCTATCCGGCCATTCCTCACCGGCTCTGGCTGAGGGTATGCGCCATTCTGCCCCGTCTGCCGGAGCTGGTACGCGAAGTCAGGGCCTTGAAACGGCTGCAGTCAGAAAAAAATGAGCAATTGGGCAAAACAGGAGAAAAACATGCAAGATGATTTTGAACCACTCAATATTGGTGAGATACTCGATATTCTCCCGCACCGTTACCCCTTCATCTTGGTTGATCGGGTAACAGGGCTGGAAGAAGGTGAATTTATACGCGGCCTTAAGAATGTGACCATGAACGAAAGCTTTTTTCAGGGGCATTTCCCGGCTCAACCGGTGATGCCGGGGGTTTTGATTGTTGAGGCTCTGGCTCAGTTGGGCGCTATTATGGCCTATCTATCTATCGGCGATTCCGCCAGAGACAAACTGGTTTATTTCGCTGGTATTGATAAGGTAAAATTCCGCCGTAAAGTGGAGCCTGGTGATCAACTTATCCTGGAGGTCAGGACAATTAAACGAAAGTTGGGGATGTGGAGTCTGGCGGCCAGGGCCGAGGTTGACGGTCAATTGGCCGTGGAAGCAAATTTAATGGCAACGATAAGATAAAGGCCCATAAGAAAAATATGAAAATTCATCATACCGCAGTTATTGATTCTAATGCCGAACTTGATGACTCCGTGTCCATAGGGGCCTATGTTGTCATTGAAAAGGGCGTGATAATCGGGGCTGATACCGAAATCAGCCCCCATACCATTATTGCCGCGAGAACGAGCATCGGGCAGCGAAATATAATAAGTTCATTTACCACCATTGGGACACCGCCCCAGGATTTAACCTATAAGGGCGAGCCGACCAGGGTCAGTATCGGCGATGATAACCAGATTAGGGAATATGTTTCGATTCATCGTGGAACTACCCACGGCCGCGAGATTACCAGCATTGGTAATAACAATATGATTATGGCCTACTGCCATATCGCTCATGACTGTCAGGTGGGTAATCATGTCATAATGGCTAACTGCGCCACCCTGGGGGGGCATGTGGTCATAGATGACCATGCTAATCTCGGCGGTATGATTGCTATTCATCAATTCTCCCGGGTGGGGTGTCACAGCTATATCGGCGGGATGTCCGGCATTGGCAAGGATGTTCCGCCCTTTGTCATTGTCTCGGGGGTACGCAATAAATTAAGGGTTTCCGGGATCAATCGGGTCGGCCTGAAACGTTGCGGTTATGATAACGATACTATTCGTAAGATGACCGTTGCCTTTGGTTATATATTCCGTACCCCTGAGCTTCTGTTGAGCGAGGCCCTTGACAAGGCGGCGGCAGAATTTAATGATTGTGAACCGGTGATGACCATGATTGATTTCTTTAAGGCTCCCAGTCGGATGGGCGTTGTCCGCAAGTTAAATGGCGACGAATAGGATAGGAATAATTGCCGGTGGCGGGCAGTTTCCCCTTCTCTTTACCGAGGCGGCCAAGGTTCGCGGAGTACAGGTGGCAGCGGTGGGCCATCAGGGTGAGACCGATCCAGATCTTGAAAGAGAAGCCGATTGCTTTTGCTGGGTAAAACTTGGGCAGTTGGGGCGGATTATAAAATTTTTCAAGCGCCATGAAATCAACCGTATTGTATTTCTGGGAACCATTACCAAGACCCGCATTTTCCGGGATGTCAGGCCCGATATAAAGGGCTTGAGTCTGTGGAATAAAATTGACATTAAACATGACGATTCTATTCTAAGAGCCATTGCCGCCGCTCTGGAAAAAGAGGGGATTGAGGTAGTTGAATCAACCATATACCTGCAGGAATTGCTGTTTCCCAAGGGGATTATAACTCGTAAGAAGCCCAACCAGGAACAGATTGCCGATATTAAATTTGGTTGGCGTATTGCCCGAGAGATGGGCCGCCTTGATATTGGTCAATGCGTCGTGGTTCGGCAGCGAACTGTGCTGGCCGTGGAGGCCATTGAAGGCACGGATGCCGCTATCCGCCGGGGTGGCAGTCTGGGCGGCGGTCAGGCTGTGGTGGTGAAGATCAAAAAGCCTGGGCAGGATTTTCGTTTTGATCTGCCGGCCATCGGTACGAAGACAATTAATACCATGCGTGAGGTCAAGGCCGTGGTACTGGCTGTGGAGGCCGGTCAGGCCCTGCTCTTTGATCGTCAGGAAACCGTTCGGCAGGCCAAAAAGGCGGGGATCGTCATGGTTGGTATAAGCGGCAGCCCAGATAATTTCTCTTTTACGGTATGAAAACGGCCATGATTCTGGCCGCTGGCCAGGGCACAAGGCTTCGCCCCTATTCCATATATCGTCCCAAACCCCTCTTCCCCGTCCTTGGCCGTCCCCTTATTCTCCATACTATTGAGCTGTTGCGCCGGGCTGGATTTCAGCGGATTATTGTCAACGCCCGTTATTTGGCTCGGCAGATAACAGACCTCTTGGATTCAGAACCGGATATCATTATTCAGCAAGAGGTAATTGAGCTGGGTACCGGCGGTGCTCTGCGGCTGGCCATGGATAGTTTTGGCCCCGGCCCCGTTCTTATCACCAACGGCGATAACTACCATCATATTGATTATGGCACTGTCTATGACTCTCATGTCGCGAGCGGCCGTGATCTTACCATGCTCATGCACGATTATCCTCGTTTTAACTCGGTTTTGGTGGATAACGGGGAGCTTAAACTCTTTAGGCCTGAACATCATTCTCCCGGTGCTGTCTTTCTGACCTATACCGGTATTCAGGTGTTAAAACCGGCCATTTTAGCTGAGATCAAGCCAGCCTCTTTTGTAGATATTATTGATTATTATCAGCAATATATAGAGAGTGGCGGTTTTGTACGGGCGGCGCTGACCAATGATTTCTGGTCTGATATGGGTACTGCGGCTGATTATCTTGCCCTGCACGCCAGGCTTCTGCCCGCCTGGAATCCGCCAGGCGGTTGGCGGCGGCTAAATAAGACTGGATTTTATGTGGCAGCGGGCGTTAAGTTGGGCAAGAGGGTTAGCCTACGGGATTGGGGAATAATCGGTCCGGGGGCGGTTGTGGGCGATGATGTTTGTCTCCAGCGGGTTGTGGTTTGGGATGGTGCGCTGATTCCAGCTGGTGCTGTACTTACCGAGCAGATTGTCGGTGCCTCCTGAAATGCTCGCATACGATCGTAGTCAAAAAAATGGATTGTGGGTGTGGAGCTTTTTATCAAAAATATCAAAAATATCAAAAATATCAAAAATATACTCCAGCGGGCGGGACTGCTTGCTGAAAGGGATGAGCTCGTTTGCCGACCTTTTGGCGGTGACGGCTCCGACCGTCGTTTTTTTCGCTGCCGGGCGGGGCAGAGAAGTCTAATCGTCATCCTGCCGTCCCCAACCCTTAACCAGGCAGTGGCAGAGGCCAGAGCCAGCTTCTTTATTGGCCGTCATCTCTATGACAGGGGGGTGGCGGTTCCCCGCCCCTATGCCTATGATGAGGAAAGTGCAGGGGTTATCTTTGAGGATATTGGGACAGTGCTGCTTTATGACGAGGTGAGTCGGCCTGCTGCTAAATCAGCCGTAATTAAAAAATATTACGCTCAGGCTCTGTCTGTTCTGGCCGCCTTTCAGATTCGGGGCAGAGAGAAGTTTAATTTAGATTTCTGCTGGGATACCCAGCGTTATGACCACGGTCTGATGCTGGAGCGGGAGTGCCATTATTTTAGCCGGGAGTTCTGCCGGGGATATATGGCCGTCTCATCTCCTGCCGGGTTGGAGGATGATTTCAGCCAACTTGTCAGGCGGGTTGGCCGACTGCCGGCTGATTATCTCCTGCATCGTGATTTTCAGTCCCGTAATCTCATGATTCATAGGGACGGTATCAAAATTATAGATTTTCAGGGTTCTCGTCTGGGGCCGCTGGCCTATGACCTGGCTTCATTATTGAATGATCCTTATATCAATTTGGCGCAGAGCTGGAGGCGGGAACTGTTATCTGAGTATATGCGGGAATTAACAAAATATACGGCGGTGAACGAATCGGAGTTTATGGACTCGTATTATCATATAGCCCTGCTCCGTAATCTGCAGGTTCTGGGGGCCTACTCTTTTTTAAGCCGGGTAAGGGGTAAATTATTTTTTAAACGATTTATTGCCCCAGCCTTTAGTGATCTTCAGATTTTACTGAGAGGAGAATTAAAGGGGGCATATCCCCATCTGCAACGATTCGTGACCGGGGATCTGCTACAGGCCTTTAGCGGCGGTTAATTTGGCCTTGGTAAAGATTGTTTTTAAGCTGTTTTTGACCGCGGACGGAACAATGATAAATGTAAATCCCGTTCTGATCCTCAGAGGGGTAAAATCAGGGTTACGTTCGATAATCTTGAGGCTGGATAATACGGCGTATATTCCTTGCAGACTGGCAATCTCCCCGGCACCTGTAAAATTGATGGTGATCATCACCGGGTCGCAAACCTGAAAAATGTTATCGGTGGTAAATTCACACAATAGGCCGCCGGAACTTATATTCAGGACGTCGGTTTGCAGTTCTCTGTCACGTTGAGCTATTACCGCTTTAGTCTTCGGGATATAGTAGCGGGGGGTCAGGCGCATGGCCATTGGATTACAAATTTTGTTGATTAAACTGCCAATCTCTGAACTGGGAGAGGTCAGGGGCAGTATGTGCTGAAGGCCATGGTGCAGACCAGCATGTCCGGCTCCCTGCTCATCCACTAAAATAATACACGGCGTATGATTATCAGATTCCGGGCTGGAAATCTCCCGGCAGAAATCAAGGCCGTTATCGTCTTTTTCCGTTAGAACATAGAGTAGCAGGTGGACGACGTTGTTTGTCAAGGCTTCTCTGGCCTGGCTGATATTATGTACCTCTGAAATTAATATATCATCGTACATGCTGAGCAGGTTTGCTTCGAGCTTACGGCGTTTTCCGCTTGAACAACCGGTTATTAATATATGCCTAGCCATAATTTTACACTTGAGAAAAGGTGGTTGGATGGGTGCGGTTCACAAAATTCATAGTCACTGGGGAAATTATAATTATTTTGGGGGGTAATCGCAATCTGTTGGATGTCAGCGGTTACAATTCAAGCCTGGAAACGGGTAATTATGCAGCATGATTTACTTAGTCAGGGCCTTTAAGGCGAGCAGGGCATGCCATGAGGAATCTAAGAACGGGGCGGCTTTGCCGGTTCTGGCAAAGCCGCCAGCGGCCGTCTGGCATGAAATAATATATTCTCTGGCGGCTTTTATATTCCCCGGACTGGCACCCAGGATAGCAAGAGAGGCCAGACAATAATGACTGTTTTCTATGTATGAAGTGGTGGCTGGGAAGAAGCCAAAACCGCCGTCACCGTTCTGGCAGGCCCGCAGCCAGGTGGTAAGGATGTCGAGATTTTCAAAAGTGCCAGTCTTTAATGAAAGGCCGAAGTACAGCTCCCGGCAGAATTTCCAGGTCTGTCTGCCGGGCTGCCAGTCCTCAGGTAATGGTACAGGTGATATCCGGCTTAAAAAGTATAGATTCTCATAGCTCTCGTCTGAAGATGGTTGTGGGGAACTGAAGCTGATTTCTTCTCCGGCAAAGGCGGCTATTCGGGTAAGATAATACAGCAGACGGGGAGGAAGTGAATCGCTTTCATCCCCCCTGTATCTTTCTAATAACTGCCGGAGGCCGGATTTGTTTACGGCGGCAGGCAGTTGAACTGGCGAGTGTAGATCAAGCAGCGCCAATTGTTCTAAAGCCTGGAAGGTATCTTGAATAGTAGCTGGCAGGCTGGGAACGGCCGCGAAACCCCCCTCGTTTTTTTGGCGGCTTAGAATGAAATCCCTCAGTCTTGTTATCTCAATTCCTGCAAATGTATCCATAGTCACTTCCCTACTCCCTACCCATTTATTATAATGCCTGGCTAAGGGCCTGTATAAAAATATAATTATACCGTATTATAAATTATATTTGACTTATTTTTATTTAATTTATTTAATAAGATAGGTTGTTGGTGATTGTCGGCCTTTGACGTTTATATGAAAGTCATCTGTTGATGGTGTCGGCCTCGCCAGGATTTTCATACTTCGTTGTGCCAGGATAGCTGGGCATGGCCGTTACTAAAAAACTCCCCCGAAGGAGGGCCTATGGTGATTCATGATGGAGATGGTCTCGAATTTGAGGCCGATAACGGAGCTGAATTGCTGGAGATTGTCCGGGATGGTTTCCGGGCTCCGGTTGCCGACAGTGACAGTATATCACTGCTGGTGGGCGATAAACAATATAAAGTCTTTAATATTGCGGCCCGCGGAGTGGGAATTTTTCTCGATGTCTATGATGAATTAATTCCCGAACAGCTATTAACCGATATGCTGATTAGTTTTAACGGCCGTGAGTTCAGGGTCTCGGGCCGGGTTGTGCATATTTCCATGGACGAGGCCCATGTCTTGTGCGGGATCGCCTTAACCTGCCTTGATGAGGTTTGTGAACAGGAATTGGACGGCTATTTACAGCAGTGTAAACGCGCCCTTTTTTCTTAAATCTCATGCCCATTTTAATGCCTATGAATGAAATACCACCTGGGGAAAACAGAGATATTCTGGCCGATATTCTAAATGCCAGGCATGATGGTAAAATAAGGGGCTTAGACGAACTAACGGCTTTGATTCATGCGGTTCCTGAGGTTGACGCCCGGACTAAAAAGGGGGGAATCTTCTCTAAACCAGCCGTTAAGAGAAAGGCCAAACCCGGTAAGAAAAAGGTCAAGCATAAGACCACGCATTATCTAACTGAAGATGTATTCAGTGAACTTGGGGAGGCCAAAGAGACAATCAAAAACTTTTTGCCCAAAGGCCGCAAATCAAAGGCGACTAAATCAGGAATTGTTGAGAGCGCCGTTAAGGTCTTGCTTGAAGAGTTTGAGCTGAAAGGTGAGAAGAGTTATTTGGTGCAGGAGTTATTAAAGAAAAAATAACCGTAACTATTCAGCCTGATGCCTGATAGTTATAAAAGAACAAAAGAACAAAAGTCACAGGAAAAATCAGGATATGGGTCTAAAGGCCATAATTATAATTATGGAGTAACTAATGGTAATTATCTGCCCTAACTGCAAAAAAAAGCATAATATTGATGAACGGATGATTCCGGCCAATGTTACCAGGGCAAAATGTAAGTTTTGCGGTAAACATTTTTCTTTACCTAAGGCTGGCGAAACACTGGTGATCGACAATAAGGCTCGTAATGAAGAGAAATCACCACGTAAAATCAGCGTATCTTTAAGTAAGGGCGGAGTGGGTAAGACAACTACTGCCGTTAATTTGGCTACTGGTCTCGCTCTGGCCGGCTTTAAGGTGCTGCTGGTAGATACCGATACCCAGGGGCAGGCCAGTTATATGCTTGGCGTGAATCCCAAGGCCGGTTTAACTGAATTGGTAATGGGTGAACTGGAGCCTGAAGTGACCATGGTTCAGGCCAGGGAGCGTTTATGGCTGCTGGCTGGCGGCAAGTCCCTTGCCGGGGTAAAAAGACTTATCGGCCGGAAGGATTTTGGCGGTGAGTTGACGCTGTCTGAGGCCCTGGGCGGCGTAGATAAGCAGTTTGATTACGTGATAGTGGACACCTCGCCGGGCTGGGATCCATTAACGGTTAATATTCTATTTTATGTTACTGAGGTGTTGGTGCCTGTTTCTCTTGAAGTTATGTCTATTCAGGGTCTCATTGAATTCCTGAAGAGTATTGCCTCTATTCAGAAATATCGCCCGGGCGTATCATTGAAATATATCCTACCCACTTTTTTAGATAAAAGGGTGGGCAAATCACTGAGTATTTTGGGAAAATTACAGAATCTGTACGGGAATAATGTCTGCGAACCAATAAGATATAACGTCAGACTGTCTGAGGCACCGGCCTATGGTCAGACTATATATGAGTTTGCCCCCGGCTCCAATGGGGCCAATGATTACCGGGAATTGATCCGTAAGGTGGCAAATGATAATAAGCTGTTTCGCTGATTTTCCGTTATTCCCGGTTCAGAGCCCCGAAATATCCCTTAAACACGGCCTCTATATCAAGTCAGCCCCCAACCCTTAACCGTAACGTAACTGTCCGGGTAAGCGTAGGCTCCGAGATGGAGTAAAGCTGAATAGTTACTTTTGCCGTTAGATTTTCTTCCAAATCCTCAATGGTTTTTTCCCCTTTAAAGTGGCTTTCATTACTATGTAACGGCCATGCCCGGCTATTCTGGTACAACGAGGCATTCAAGTTCTGGCGAAGCCACCACCAACACCTTCGCAGGTGGTTTTCTATAAAATATCATGCAATGTCTGCGCTGTAGAACGGAAAATAAGGCCCTGACCACTCACTGTGTAAAATGCGGTGCCCCCCTGCGTCTGCGCCGCAGGGGAGACCGTTATGGTAAACGAAAGATATTCATAATCCTGGCGATTCTCCTGGGTTGGGCAGTTGGTCTGTCTTATTCCTTTCACAAGGTAATATTTTCGACTGGTGCTGATAACAAACAGGCGCTTTCCAGTTCGGCGAAAGAAGAGATTACCGCTGGAAAAAGGTTTAAAAGGCTGGAATTAGAGCATGACCAGCGAGCTGCTCTGGAGCATCAAAAAAAGGCGGCGGCTGTAAAAGAAGCCTCTCGCGCCGTCGTCAAAAAGACTGCTGTTCGTAATCAGGTGGTAATTACCGGCTGGTTGTCGGTAGTTGATCCATGGGGGCATCAGGTCTCTAAGATACGCAGTGCTATAACTGGCACCGGGTGGCTGGCCTTGCCGAGCCGCGCCTGTATCGGGGGTAAAAAATGGCTGTTAAGTACTGACTCCGGGGGGCAATATATTGTCAATTACGGGCTGTGGAAGGCTGGGAACGATGTCGGGCTGTGGCATGTTGATCTAAAAGCCTCGTTGTCTGGTCCCGCCTTGCGAGCCTGGAATGCCAGTCTGCCGGTTGACTGGTTTCGGCTGACTGGCACAGGGGTAAGGATGGATATTAAATTAAGCCCCGGCAGACCGGCGGGTAATTTTGTGGTTTGTTCATTTGTTAATAAACGGCAGCCTGAGGCGGGTATTTTCGTGCAAAACGGCTATATTGTCGGTTGGAGTTTCGGTTCCTGGCTCAACGACGCCTATATGTGGGCGGGCGGGCCGGGTGAGTCTCTAAGCAATAATAGTACCGTTGACGATTTTTATAATCAGACCTTTGCTGGCGGCCGGGAAGAACAATTTGCAAAGGCTTATGCTCAGCAGGAAAATTCAAGTCTAACGCAATTAGCAGCTCTCGCTACTGCCTGGCAAACGGCACCAACTTTAAGCCTGACCGATACTCCTGATTATTTGCGGCCCGCGGAGATTACAAAACTTATGCGGCGGTTAAGCCGCCGGGCGATGAAGGCTGGGCACGGTGCTGAAGTCGTGCGGATATTAAATGCCGATACCCTGCGCCGGGTAGCTGATATAAATCTCCTCATGGATATTGTCCCGGCAGTGACCGCAGTGAGCGGCTTTGAGGATGCAACCTTTCTTATTGAGAATACTGGCCGCGATATTGTGCAGGCCGGAGGACATAGTGTTGCTGCTCTTAACGTCATGCATGCCAAGTTGTATAGAGAATGGCTGCAATCGCTGGTAACGGTGCGGGCCGTTAAGGAGGGGGTAATTGTCTGGCGCAAAGCCAGTGACTTTTATCCAAAAGATCCGTCCCTGCATCTTCTTGGTGTAGAATTGTTGTTGGCCGCGGGTAATTGGCAGAAGGCGGAGACTCTGCTTTACAACCGTGAATATCCCGCCGCTTTCCAGGATAAAGTTGACCTCTTGAGCCGTCGTATCTCTGATATGAAGGGGGAGGCCGGTAAAATTGTTATCCGTTTTCAGCCCGGCTCCAGTACTATTCTGGTTACGGCTCTACTAAATGCCGGAATGAATCAGAAGTTTATGGTGGACACCGGTGCCTCCATGGTCACAATTCCCTCCGATACGGCCGACGCCCTGAGTCTTAAAATCATCTCTGATTATCATGGCAGCAGTCAGGAGGTTTCCACCGCTGGCGGGATGGTTTCCGCTACTCGGGTGCTGATTGATACTCTGGAAATCGACGGTTGGGTGGAACATGACATCCCGGCTCTGGTGATGGATATTCCAGGCCAGCCGGGGATGGGGCTGCTGGGATTGAATTATCTTAAACATTTTAAGATGAATTTGAACAATGAGCAGGGCTCTTTGCTGTTAACTCCGAGATAATATATGCGCCAGCTCTTCACGGGCAAAATCTATGCCCGGATCCATGGACAGGGCCAGTTCAAAATATTTTATGGCCTGCTCCACATCATCTACTTTCAGGTAGTTAATCCCCAGATTGGCATAATCCATGGCTGAGGAGGGATTTAGTTCCACCGCCCGGTGGAAGTGCTTTATCGCCTGTTTGAAATCATTCTTTTTATAGCAGCAGACTCCGAGAAGATTATGGATATCAGGTCGCTCTTCATCGTGATTCAACCCTTTATGCAGAATATTGGCCGCCTCATCGAATCTCTCCTGATCTTTATAACAGCTCCCCATGTATGAATAGATATAGGGAATATCCTCAGCTTGAGGGTCCAGCTCAAGGGCCTTGTTCAGATGCTTCATGGCCTCATCCTGACGGCCCATATCGTGCAGGTTGCGGCCGAGATAGAATTCCAGGTAATAAGCCCTGGGCAGGAATTCCCGCATTTTAGAGAGCTGTTTATTGGCCGCTTCGGGAGATGATGCCCTCTCTGCCACCAGTTTAGCGGCAAAAAGGCCAGCGTCATTTATCATTGATCTCTCCCGGAAATGTGCCCCAGGTATGATGGT
>JAJSAA010000123.1 GCA_024274995.1 Deltaproteobacteria bacterium | reverse complement strand
GGTTTTGGCTACAAGAGAGTATTTGGTGGAGCTTACTAACCAGCGGGGCGGAGCTCAGATTACGCCGAATGATATAATTTTTTTTAACGGTTTAGGCGATGCTATCAGCAATATCTATGGCATGCTTAAACGTACTGCCAGGGTGGTTATGCCCTCGCCGAGTTATACCGCACACTCCTCGGCTGAGGCAGCTCATGCCGGAGATCGGCCGGTTACCTATCGCCTTGATCCTAACAATATGTGGTATCCGGACCTTGATGATCTGGAAAAACGCATAAAATATAATCCGGCAGTGGTGGCCGTCCTGATTATTAACCCGGATAATCCTACCGGGGCGGTATATCCAGAGGATATCCTGCGTGGTATGGTGGAGCTGGCCCGTAAGTATGATCTCTTTGTTATCTGTGATGAAGTCTATTTGAACATCGTCTACAACGGCTTTAAAACTCTGCCATTATCCGATCTTATCGGCGATGTGCCCGCCATCGCCATGCGTGGTCTCTCTAAGGAGATGCCTTGGCCCGGCGGCCGCTGTGGGTGGATAGAGGTTTATAACGGCCATCAAAGTCCAATATTTGAAAAATATATAAATTCGGTGTTGAATGCCAAGATGCTGGAGGTCTGTTCAACTACTCTGCCGCAGCTTGTCCTGCCGGAGTTAATCAGACATCCGCTTTATCAAGGCTATCTTCAGGAGCGTATTGATCGTTATGAGCGCTATTCCAATATCGCTTATGACTGTCTCAATAGAGTGGACGGTATCATGGTAAACCGTACCAACGGGGCCTTCTATCTGAGTATCGCCTTTGTTCCCGGCCGCCTCAATCACGAGCAGACTCTGCCCATCGCCAACAATGAGGTTCGTCATAAGGTGGAGGTGCTGGTTAATCAATGCGGGGTCTCCCTGGATAAGCGCTTTGTCTATTATCTTCTGGGCTCTACTGGAATCTGCACGGTACCTTTAACCTCATTTGCCACTGATCTGGATGGTATTAGAGTTACTATGCTGGAACGTGAGGAGGAGGCATTCCGCGAAATTATAGAGACTATTGCCCGGGCCATCCGGGATTATCTGGCCTCTGCCAATTAGGGTGGTTCTTTCTCTTTGTTTGTTGCGGCTCATGGTGGTCTGTCCGAAAAAATATTAAAGTCCACTCTAATCCCTGCCGATAAGTGGCCTGAAGTTAAAATTTATTTTAAGCCCTCTGTTTTCATTAGGGCCTTCTTCAGGAGAAAGACAATGGCTGGTTCAATCAGTACCTTGGGCGTAGGTTCCGGGTTGCAGTTACAGAGTATATTGGATCAGCTGCGGGCCGTAGATCAGAAGGTTATTGATCGTAAGAGCGATAAAATTACCGGCCTGAACACTCAGCTTAACGAATTCACCGTAGTTAATAATAAGCTGATTACCTTAAAGTCTTCAGCCTTAACCCTCTCCCTTTCCGGGACCTATCTTAGCCGAACCATTACCAGCTCTGACGACAGCGCGATTAGCGCCACCGTCGTGGAAGGAACCGCAGTTAAGGCCAGTACGCTGGTGGTGTCTAATCTCGCCAAACAGAGCCTTTGGACCTCCAGCAGCGGTTTTGCCAGCGAGGATGCCAGTATTGCCTCTGCCGATGCCACTTTCACCGTTCAGCTTGGTAATACTGTTCCGGCCACTGAGATGTCACTTGCCGTTACCAGCGGCACCACTCTTAGCCAGTTAGTCGATAATATAAATAATGCCACCGATAATCCGGGGATTACCGCCTCCATCGTCAACGACGGTTTAGATCCTGCCAATCCCTATAAATTGGTGTTGCAGTCCAATGGTACTGGTGAGGATAACCGGATCAGTATTCTCCAGCAGCTGCCGGATGCGCCTCTTGCCGAGGACAGCTCTCAAACGGCAGCCAACTCTCTTGATGCCCAGTTTACTGTGGACGGTGTTGCCTATCAGCGCCAGAAAAATACTATTGATGATGTTATTGCCGGTGTTTCTTTCACCCTTAAAAGTACTGCTACGGCCACTTTGACGGTGGCTAGTGATACCGATGGCTTGAATGCTAATATCAAGTCTCTGATCACGGCCTATAACGATGTGGTGCAGGAGGTGAGCACCAAGAGCGCTTACGATTCCAAGACCAAGGAATTTGGTATTTTGGCTGGCACCACCCTGAGAGATCTGCCGAGTGAGTTGGAGGGCTTAATGACCTCCGGCAATAAGGCGGACAGCACTGGAACGATTAAAAACCTGTTTGATCTGGGAATGGCTTTTAACCGCGATGGTTCTATAACTATTGATGACAGCGTTTTGAGTGCCGCAATAAGTGCCGATCCGGATGAAATAAAGTCTTTCTTCCTTGGTGATTCAGCGAAGGGAATAACCGGTTTTGCCGATAAAGTTAATGATCGTCTGCGAACCATGACCGGCAACAAGGGGGCGGTGGCTGGCGAGAAGACGGCAGGCCAGAGCCGTATTGATGACCTGAAGACTCAGATTAGTGAAGATAACAGTCGGCTCGATAAAAAATATGCTGAGCTTACCAAACAGTTTGTCGCCTTGGATCAGTTTATGAGTCAAATGTCAAATATGTCGAGCTTTCTCACCGGTCAATTCAACAGCCTGAGCCAGGGTTGGAGCGGGACAGGGAGCAGCAGTTCATAGATACAGTCCCTGTCAGGGGAAGAGTGCAGCCTATTTGAGATTTGCGCTATAACACATGAGGAGAATATATGAAGACAGATAAGGTGCGTAATGCCTATCAGCAGACCGAGGCTCTGAGTACGATACATCCGGTGAAACTGATTCACCTGATGTATGAACGGTTGTTGGTGCATCTTGAGCTGGCCGGAAATGCCATGTTGAAGGATGATGCCAAGGGCCGGGGTGAGAATCTTGGTCGGGCCATTGCTCTGGTTACTGAACTTTATGCCTCGATTCGTGATGACGATGAATCAGAGGCGGCAGGATTCCTGCGGGGCTTGTATTCCTCAATCCTGACGGAGCTGCCAAAGGCCGCGGTTACCAATGACATTGAGGTGATACGGACTACAAGCCGTTATGTTAACCGTTTGAAGGATATTTGGGCCGAGACTGCCATGGTGGAGGCGGGATTGGAGAAGGAGGGGGGCCGCAGTATAAGGGAGGTCGAAAATCACAAACAATGCCCGCCAGCCCCCCCCCAGGTCGCCAAAGAGAAAATGGTTGCCGCTCGAGGCTATGGCGGTCGTCAGTACGGCCAGGCCGCCTTGGCTAATCTCTCGGTTTCCATCTGAAATTTCATGTACCGGAGCGTGGGGGAGGATTATATTGGCAGAGCGGGGTAAAGAGGTTGTAGCCGTCATGGAGGCTCTGGAGCAATTCATCGGCCGCCAGCGTGATTATATAACGGCCCTGAAAGATCGTGACTACGAGTCTCTCCTGGATTGGCCTTTGGAAATGAGCCGCTTCCAGGCCATTTTCAAACGTTTGATGATCGCTCTTGACCCAAAAATGATGTCGCCCGCGGTTAGAGAACCGCTGGAGGTCTTGATAATGCTGGCCGTCAGCCAGGCGGATGAAATAGCTGCTCTTGGCAGTCGGCGGCATAAGGAGCTGGCCCTGAGTTTACCTCGTCTGCGCCGGGGGAGATCGGCTTTGCGCGGTTATGGTAACCTGACTGCTCAGCGGTCAGTGGGGTTTTTGAGCCGCAGTGGGTAAGTTCATGGACGAATTTATCCTTGAAAAAATAAAATGGAGGTAGATGGCTATGGATGTTAACGTAAATGCCGATGTTAAGGCTTATGGAGTACCTGTAGTTCCGGCGGTTGAACGTGAAGACAAAACGAAACCACCGGTGGAGCCGGTAAAGAAGAATGGCGAATCTCCGGCCGGGTCGTTAAATGATAAGGCTTTGCATGGTGAGCGTAAACAGGGTGATGGTAGTGCCCAGTCCGCGAAGATGAGTAAGGCCGAGTTGCGCAATTCAGTCGATGTGGCTCAGAAACGTTTAGATGACATTGGTGGTAATCTGAGTCTTGGCCTGCATGAACAGCCGGACGATGGTACCATTGTTGTCCAGATCAGGGATAAACGAAGCAATAAATTGGTCAGGCAGATTCCTTCCAAGGCTGTTATAGAATTACGTATGAAACTCGATGAACTGGCCGGCTTGCTGTTCGACAAAAACGCCTGATAAATTTTTGTTCATAAATTATTTTTAAGCCCTTATTTTCTCCGGGCAGGATTTATCCTGCAGCGCAATAATATTTTTGCGTCTTATTTTTCCCCTTCCCCCTTTAGTCCAAACCCTTTTTTAGGGCCCCCTGCCTTTTTTTGCTTGACAATTCATCATGGCGTTAATAAGTTCATTCTCTCATATATGGTGTGAAACCCAAAAATGGGCTCAAAGTTTTTTGGTTATATTATAGTCCTGTTTTGTTTAATAAATTTATCCAAAGGAGACAGAAGCAAATGACAAAATTAGTTGCGCCACACGGTGGCAAGGGTTTGGTATGTTGTCTGTTACACGGCAGTGAACTTGAGGCTGAGAAGACCAAGGCCGCCGGTCTGAAGAAGATTCAGATCAGCAGCCGGGCTAAAGGTGACCTGATAATGATGGGGATTGGCGGTTTCAGCCCTCTTGATGGCTTTATGACTAAGGCTGACTGGAAGAGCGTCTGTGAAAATTTCACCACGGCCGATGGCACTTTCTGGCCGGTTCCGGTTACCTTGGATTGTGATAAGGCTGATGCCGATGGTATCAATACTGGTGACGAAATTGCTCTGGAGCATGAGGGTATCATCTATGCCACCATGAAGGTCAGCGAGAAGTTTGAGATGAGCGAGACCGACAAGAAGTGGGAATGTGAAAAGGTATTTAAGGGTTGTGGTGAGGAATCAGAGGGGGATAACTTCTGGAAGATCGCTCCTGAGGATCATCCCGGCGTTATCATGGTTATGAATCAGAAGGATGTTAATCTCGCCGGTACGGTTAAGGTACTTTCCGAGGGTGAGTATCCCGCCGAGTATAAGGGCGTTTATCTGACCCCGACTGAGACCAGGGCCATCTTTGAGGAGCGCGGTTGGAAGGATGTTGCTGCCCTTCAGCTCCGTAATCCCATGCATCGTTCCCACGAGTATCTCTGTAAGATCGCCGTTGAGGTTTGTGACGGGGTTATGATCCATTCCCTTATCGGTAATCTGAAGCCAGGTGATATTCCCGCCGATATTCGGGTTAAGGCCATCAATTGTCTCGTTGATAATTATTTTGTTAATGATAATGTTGTGCAGGCCGGCTATCCTCTGGATATGCGTTATGCTGGTCCTCGTGAGGCCCTGCTGCATGCTACCTTCCGGCAGAATTATGGTATCAATAAGATGATTATCGGTCGTGATCACGCTGGTGTTGGTGACTTCTACGGCCTCTTTGAGGCTCAGGATATATTTGACCAGATTCCCCATCCGGCTGAAGAGGGCAAGGCTCTGCTCTGCGCTCCCCTGAAGATCGATTGGACTTTCTACTGCTTTAAGTGTGATGGTATGGCTTCTCTGCGTACCTGCCCGCACAAGAAGGAAGACCGGGTTGTTCTTTCCGGTACCAAGCTGCGTAAGGCTCTGTCCGAAGGTACTGACATTCCGGATCATTTTGGTCGTGAAGAGGTACTGGATATTCTGCGTGAATATTATGCTGGTCTCACCGAAAAGGTTGAGGTTAAGATGCAGGGCGCCGCTTCTGGAGCTGCCATGTAATTTTTGCCTTACTGCTTTTTTGTGAAAAAGGGGGGTCTCGTTCTTTTGGGAATGAGGCGTCCCTTTTTTTTTAGCTTGAACATAAGATTGAGGAATGGAGATGAAGAGCTTGCGGGTTGGTCTTGGCGACAGGGCCTATGATATTCTAATTGCCCAGAATATGCTGGCTGATATTGGCCGCTATCTCAAGGAGGCGGGTTTTGCCAAACGATATTTTGTGGTGGCAGACAGCAATGTGGCGGAGATATATGGCGAAGATATGCTGGCAAGTCTCAGAGCGGCGGGATATAGCCCACAGCTCTTAACCTTTCCGGCGGGTGAGGAGAGCAAAAATCTGGCGCTCATGGGGCAGTTAGCCAGCCGCTTAGCTCGTCTCGGCATGGACAGGAACGATGCTTTGCTGGCCCTCGGGGGCGGGGTGACCGGCGATCTTACCGGCTTTCTCGCGGCCTCCTATATGCGTGGTGTATCCTTTGTGCAGGTTCCCACCTCCCTCCTGGCCCAGGTGGACAGCTCGGTGGGCGGCAAGACTGGAGTGGATATACCCGAGGGCAAAAATTTAATTGGGGCCTTTTACCAGCCGCGGGCGGTCTTTATAGACAGCACTGTTCTCAAAACCCTGCCGGCGGCGGAGCTTTTAAACGGGCTGGCCGAGGTTATTAAATACGGGGTTATTTATGACCGTGATTTTTTTGATTTCCTTGCAGAGCGGCGGCTGGATATTTTGGATCTTGAACGATCTGCCATTGAAAAGCTGGTGGAATCATGCTGTGCCATCAAGGCCGCGGTGGTTGAGGCCGATGAACGGGAGGCCGATCTACGCCGGATCTTGAATTTTGGTCATACAATAGGTCACGCCGTGGAGGCGGATTCTGATTTTAAGCTGGCCCATGGTTCGGCGGTGGCAATCGGTATGGCGGCGGCTTGTCGGCTGGCCGTACTCAGGGGGGGATTCGCGGCCTCTGAGGCCCAGCGGGTAATTCGGCTGATAAGTGATTTCGGTCTACCAGTCAGCGTACCTGCCGCAGCCGAGATCAAACATTTAAGGGGCTATTTGCTATCAGATAAAAAAACCGTGGGAGGGCGGGTGTTTTTCGTTCTTCCCACTGCCATCGGTAAGGTGGAAATCAGTGCTGATATTGATCCTGCCCTCCTGGATCAGGTTTTGTGCTCCTGACCTCCGGTTAGACAGCGAAAACCTATTGTATTGGAGGCGATATTCGGCGCTATCAGACGGTG
>JAJSAA010000122.1 GCA_024274995.1 Deltaproteobacteria bacterium | reverse complement strand
GAAAACCACGATGAGTCTGAGCCAGAGGGGCGCTGGTCGCGGTATATCCGCCTGTGGCGTTGGTATGGCAGCCAACACAGGTATCCCCAGGATTTAATGCCAGCCCGGTTGTTGGATCAGTGGAAAAATGACAGGTGCTACAGTCATCTGTATTGGCGTTGTTGTCAAAATTAAGATGGGGGGCATCTATAGTCTGGGCCTTAACTGTAGCTGCCATGGCACTCAAAGGCAGCCCGGTTAGCCACAATACACATAGGCCGATTAGGATAAGATGCTTCTTCATGTGTTTTCCTCCACCGTTTTGGGTAACAAAAAATATTATCACAACTATACCACTATAAAGCAATAAGACATTTATATCATGATTTAGTGATATTCTCAAGCGTGTCTAATCATCTTTTGGGTGATTTTATCACTAAAAGGTGATATCTCGCTGATGCGCAGTTAATCATTCTCCGAGATATGCAAAACGTGAGCCATGAATGTTAGAAATAATATATTGTGTTTTCGGGTGGTTATGGTGCCTATGGTTTGCTGGGGAAATTCAGGTGGGGGATTTAGCGTCTTATGGCGGATTTACACTCTTTTCCGGTAATTATTTTATGATTGCGGATTTTGCCTGGGCTTATTATCCCTGTATGGAAGAAGATCGGTCGGCCAGGCGGTGATAACTGGCTTGCCGCTGTCTGATTTGTGCCTTTAGATGTCTAACACTCTTGGCGTTTTTATGATGGAAATGAAAAAAATATATCGAGCCAGGTCTTTTTTTGTTTTAGTGTTGTCCGGACTGGCTTTTGCTGTTTTGCCTCTGCTGGTGGTTCTGGGGGGCTCAGAGGTTTTAATGGGCCGCCTGGTACGTCATGGATCGCAGTCGGTTTACCGGGCAGTGTCCGGCAGTCGCCTGAGCCAGAAATTAACCGAGCTGCTTTTGGAGCAAGAACGTCGTTTGCGGCAGTATGAGGTCTTGGGGGATAAAACTATTCTGGAGGATGTAAAGGGACGGCATAAACTGATTCAGCAGACCATGGCTCAGTTAAGCAACCTGCCCAACGACCCGGAGCAAAGGCGGGAAATAGCCTTTTTGACCAGGAAAGAGAATGAATTAACCCGTTTGATTACTAATAGCCCGGCCGACCTGCAGGGCAGCCGGGTGCTGGCTGGTTTTGTGGAATTACAGCAGCATGGCCGGCGGATTATGCAGGCCAGCGCCGAGCAGACCTATCAGGAAGTCAGCTCTTTACAGGCGGAAGCTGCCCGCGCCAAGGCGATTCTGTTTTGGCTGGCCCTCTCCCTTATCCCCCTTACTGGGCTGTTAATTGCGGTTTTCGCCCGGCTTATTTCCCGCCCCATCAAGCAGATTGATTATGCCATAAATCAGTTAGGCAATGGCGATTTTGTCCACCCTATCGCGGTGAATGGCCCCGATGATCTGGTGTTTCTGGGAGAGAGGCTTGATTGGCTGCGTCAAAATCTGGCCGTTTTTGAAAAAAACAAAAGTAAATTCGCGGCCCATGTTTCTCATGAGCTGAAAACACCGCTGGCCTCCATTAGAGAGGGGGCGGAATTGCTGGCCGATGAGATTGCCGGGCCTGTTACCAGTCAGCAGCGGGAAATCGTGGATATATTGCGCAAAAACTGCACCCAGCTGCAGGCCCTGATTGAAAATTTATTGGCCTATACCATGAGTGAAGCCCGCAATACTACTTTGAATCTGGTCTCGGTGCGTATGGATGGGCTGGTTCAAGAGGCTCTTGCTGTTCATAGGCCCCTGATTATGAAACGTGGTTTGCAGATCAAAACCACCTTTGCTCAGTTCTCCATTGTGGCGGATGCGGCCAGGGTGACGGTTATTGTGGATAATTTATTGTCCAACGCCTTGAAATATTCACCACCTGGCGGCGAGATATCGCTGTCTTTGCGTCTGGAAGGAAAAAGCATGTTTGCCTTTGATATTATTGACAACGGCCCCGGGGTGGCGGCCATGGAGCGCGAGGAAATATTCCGGCCGTTTGTGCAGGGTTCCACAACCTGCCGCAGCGCGATAAAGGGCAGCGGTCTGGGCCTGGCCATAGCCAGGGAGTACGCTATTGCCCATGGCGGGGAAGTACAGTTGTTGACGAGTGAGAAAGGGGCTCATTTTCAATTAATTATGCCGGTGGATCAGGGAGAAAGAACATGAAATTATATTGGTTTGTTTTGTTGGTGTCTATGGTCATTAGTGGATGTACTCCCCAGGCCCCAGCTGTTCGTAATGGTCGTGCGGTTCGCACTGTATGGCGGGGCGGTGATCTGAATGACTCCAGTACGCTGGCTGAGGTGCTGAGTTATTACAAGACGATGAGCTCTTTATCGCAGTCAGCGGTTGAGGTCGAAAGGCGGTTGGCCAGGGCGGCGTTAGCGCAGGACGGAGAAATAGCCCATCTGCGCCTTGCTTTGCTCTATATGCTTCCGGCTGATAAAGTCCGTGATCCTGAACGGGCTTTGGTCCAGCTGAAGGCCCTGGCGGATGCAAAACTTGCTGCTCGTCCAGCCTTTGCCGCTTTTATCCAGCTCCTGAAGCATGATTATACACAGCAAAAGGAAATGCAGTTGAAAAACATCATACTTAGGAGAAGATTGCGGCAGGCTGAACGTGAGCGCCGAGAAGTGGCATTGAAATTGCAAAAAAACAAAGAGAAGGCTGCCGCTCTGAGGCGCCAGATTCAACAGCTCAAGGATATTGAGCGAATAATGAACAACAGGTAAAAAAGACAGGCTGATAATTATGCAGGCACGAACAACAATAATGCTGGTAGATGATGATGAGGACTTTTTAAATCTGCTTGATATGCGGGTGCGGGCGGCGGGTTATGAGACATCTCTGGCCCAAAGCGGCGAAGAGGCCTTAGCGGTGCTGCAGGCGCGGCGGCCTGCTTTGGTGGTAACCGATTTAAGAATGGCCGGCATGGACGGCATGAATTTGTTTAACTGTATTCGCCGGGTCAATCCCCTGTTGCCAGTGATTATTATGACGGCGCATGGCTCTATTCCTGAGGCGGTGGAGGCGACCAGGAAAGGGGTATTCTCTTTTTTGACCAAGCCTCTAAACGGCCGTGATCTCATTAAGGAGATTGATCGGGCGCTGGAGGCCGGTTCGGTGGGAACGGACGGCGGCAACCAGAAGAACACAGCCTGGCGGCGTGATATTATATGTCAAAGCCCAGTTATGGAGGAGGTGCTGCGTCAGACTGCCATGGTCGCCGCCACCCAGTCTAATATCCTGATTCAGGGGCAGAGTGGCACAGGCAAAGAGCTTCTGGCCAAGGCGGTTCACCGGGCCAGTCCCCGTCATGACGGCCCTTTTGTGGCCGTTAATTGCGGGGCTATTCCAGAGGCCCTGCTGGAATCGGAGCTTTTTGGCCATGTAAAAGGGTCTTTTACCGGGGCGGTGCGGGATAATGAAGGTCTGATAAGGGCGGCCGATGGAGGTACCCTTTTTTTGGATGAGATTGGTGATACGCCGCCTGCCTTCCAGGTTAAATTACTACGGGTGATTCAAGAGAGGACAATTCGCTCTGTGGGTGCCAGTCAAGACGCGGTGGTGGATGTGCGGATTATTTCGGCGACTCATCGAAACCTCGAGGAGATGGTGGCGGAAAAAACTTTTCGCGAGGATCTTTACTATCGTCTTAATGTAGTTTTGCTGCAATTGCCGCCTCTATCGGAGAGGCGGGAGGACATTATGCTTTTGGCTCGTCATTTCCTGCGGACGCTCAATGACCAGGCCGGGAAGGCTATTAACGGCTTCGCGCCTGAGGCCATGGAGCTGTTAATTAACGCCGCCTGGCCTGGTAATATCAGGCAGCTCTATAATGTTATCGAACACGCGGTAGCCCTCACCAGCGGCTCTTTAATCTCCAGCGATATGATTAAATTAACCATTCGCCATGATCTACCCAAGACCCCGT
>JAJSAA010000121.1 GCA_024274995.1 Deltaproteobacteria bacterium | reverse complement strand
CGTTATGATCGTCCCCGGCTTAGCGTTCTGCCCCTTGATGACCCGCGGCCTGAAAAGCCGCAGGCGTTTATCTCCCAGCTTAGTATAGGCCAGGGGCCAGGGATCAAGCCCTCGAATCTGGCAGCTGACAGCCGCCGCCTGCCGCTGCCAGTCGATAACGGCCTCTTCCTTTAAGAGGGGGGGAGCCTGGGTGGCAAGGGTATCATCCTGGGGCCGGGGCATGAGGGTACCAGCCCCCAAGGCATCCAGGATGTCGTTTAGAAGCCCGGCCCCCAAATCAGCCATGGCAGTGAACAGGGTACCAGAGGTATCGTCAGCACCAATGGGCAGAGAGGCAGATAATAATATATCCCCGGTATCCAGACCGGCAGCCATGAGCATGATGGTGACCCCGGTTTCAGGATCGCCATTCAAAATAGCCCGCTGAATCGGGGCTGCCCCCCGCAGCCGGGGCAGCAGGGAGCCGTGAATATTGATACAGCCCAGGGGCGGCAGCTCCAGAACCTCCTCCGGCAGGATCCGGCCGTAAGCCGCCACAATAATTAAATCGGGCCGCAGGGGACGCAGTAAATCGACCATAACCCCCTTGATCTTTTCAGGTTGCAAGACAGGGATTCCAGCCTCAAGGGCCAGTTTCTTCACCGGCGGCGGGCTCAGCTTGCGGCCGCGCCCTTGACGACGATCAGGCTGGGTCACCACCGCCGCCACCTGCTCCCCCCGTTGCAGCAGAGCCCGAAGAACGGGGACAGCAAAATCAGGCGTACCCATAAAGACAATCCGGGGCTTATTCATCTTTCACCTTTTCGTTTTCTGGCCGCGTCCTCACGTTCCGCCAGGATTTTTTTCAGCTTCTTTTTATATAAACCACGTTTCAAAGAGCTTATCCGATCGATGAAGAGCTTACCGGCCAGATGATCACATTCATGCTGAATTACCCTGGCGAAAAAGTCCTCGGCCTCAAATTCAATTTCCTTACCAGCGGCATCCAGGGCCTGGACGGTTATTTTGTTAAAGCGTTTCACCTTGGCCGAGTAGTCAATCACCGACAGGCAACCCTCCTTCTCCGTCTCCGAACCTTCTCCGGCCGTAATCAGCGGATTGATGAGGGCAATGGCTCTTTGGTCGGCATCCTCCTCCTGCTCAGAGGTATTGATTATCACCAGTTGTCTTGACAGGCCGATTTGGGGAGCGGCCAGACCGGCACCGGGGGCATCGAACATGGTCTCCATCATATCATGGATAAGCCGCTTTAATTCATCGTCAAAGGTGGTTATCGGAACAGCTTTTTTTTTAAGTGCTGGATGAGGGTAGGTTATTATTTTTTTGATCATGGCCATGGATTAAATGAGGATGAAAATTTATTTTGTTCAGCTCCCGGTTACCCATAACCGGGAGCTGAACAGTTATCCGTGTTTTATAACATATTTTCAGGATCAACGTCCACCGTCATTTTTACCCCGCCGGGGAAACCGGCCTTCCTGGCCCGTTGCTGCAAAAAGGCACTTACGGCATGCAGAGTACCGACCTCGCCCTTTAACAATAACTGCCAGCGGTAACGGCCCCGCAGACGAGCCAGAGGGGAGGGGGCCGGGCCCAGCAAGGACAGCCCCTTTCGGCAATAGGGCTTGGCCGCCTCGGCCATGAGCATGACCGCCTGCCGAACCTTATCCTCCCGCTCGCCGCTGAAACGCAGATTAATCAGGCGGCTGAAGGGCGGATATTGCAGGGTGCGCCGCATGGCAAGCTCGGACTT
>JAJSAA010000120.1 GCA_024274995.1 Deltaproteobacteria bacterium | reverse complement strand
GAATATCCAGCCTCTTTAAACCGCGCCGGGCCAGAATTTCATCGGTATAATTTGATTCGTGCTGCATCCGGGAGGTAACCGCCACCATGGCCAGGTTATGGGCATTGACAATGGCGTTTATATCTCCGGTCAGACCGAGAGAAAAAGGAGTCAGCGGAATACACTGGGCCAATCCACCGCCGGCGGCGCTGCCCTTGATATTCATGGTGGGGCCGCCGGAGGGCTGCCGGATAGCTCCGATTACGCTTTTATTCCGTTTGCCAAGCCCCTGAACCAGACCCATGGCACAGGTGGACTTCCCCTCGCCAAGGGGAGTGGGAGTAATAGCGGTAACATCTATGTATTTACCGTTCGGCCGATTTTCCAAGCGCTTCAGAATAGCCCGATAATCAAGTTTGGCGACATAATGACCATGGGGCAGGAGTTCTTCCTTCTGCAGACCAAGTTCTTCACCAAGCTGATAAACTGTTTTCATGCGGCTTTCAGCCTCTTCGGCAATCTCCCAGTCCGCATGCTTTGTCGGATCCAATACCATCTTGATTTCTCCTTTTTGTTGAGTAATATTTAATAATTAAGGCTTTGTAATATATTCAAATTAAGGCAGACAGACTTCCAGGAACAGCATACTGTAATTATAGGGGAAACACAGCGGCCCCAGGAAAGCAACGACTCCGGGAAAGCAACGACTCCGGATGTGCCTCATCTACTCTCAAAAAAACTTTCGGCAAGCAAAATAATGGATTGCCGAAAGGTTTACAATAGGTATAACCACCCATTTGGGCGTTAATCTATAGATTCTGACTGGGGAATACAGCTGGGAATATTACCCTAAATTCTTCTGCCAGGGGGATCATCAACTCCCGCATGGAGGGCTCAGCCGCCGTTGAAGTACGGAGCCTAAAGATATGCCGCCATTGCAAAAGGCTGGCAAAGACAATGATCTCTGTCTTACAGGAATTCGGCAGCACCGTACGGGCAGCCTGGGGAGAGGCGGTCTTCAGCAATTCAAAATACAGGGTTTCGGTCTCAACCATGGCTCGTTCCCAGAGCTTGTATTCTGCAGAGCTTTCGTCAAAAAACATTGGTTTGATAAAGGTAACCTCACTGCCGAATTGATCCTTATCATAACGGCAATAGCGCTGGCTCTCCTGCAGATAAGAACAGGGACGGTGGCGGACAATCTCATGAGTAACCGCCCGGTTGGTAATAAATTTCACCGTTAGGAAACGATGCCGGGCCATCAGACTGGCGTCTAAGGTCTCCACCTCGGTTAGAGGAACCTTTTCCAACGCGATACCGACCTGGGGCAGCCAGCCGATCCTCGGGCGCAGGTCATCAAAAAAAAGGGGATAACGCCCGGCCAGAACAGCGGTTATCCCCTTCACCATCTTCACGGCCGGGTGATCCATAAACAATTCCCGGAACCCCCGCACGCTGCCGGTAATAAGCAGAGTGGCCTTATCCAAACGGTCGATCACGAGATAACGGGGCACCAATTCATAAAAATGATTAATATAACCCTGGGTATCGGCCGTCACCTTAATGGTCAGAACCGCCATTTCAGCCACGGAATTATGTCCCCGTTTTAAGATATTTGTTATAAAGGGCCGGGCCGATTCATCGTTAATCTTTCCTTCGCTCTTATAACATACCCGACCACAGAACTCTATCCGCCGGGCCATACTGTCGTGGTCAAGCTCCCGCAGAATCTCAAATGATGGTGGAATTACCCGCATACAGACCTCGTAATAGTTTATATGAAAGTCACCTGCTGATGGCGTGGGCCACGCCAGTACTTCCAAGCTTCGTCGCGCCGCTACAGGGTGATTTTAGATTAGGGTGCAATATAAAAAATTTCAGCCTTTATCCCGATTCTGCCAAAAGGGTGACATCTCCCGCAGCCCGGCAATAATGGCCGGCATTTTCTCTAAGACCAGATCGACCTCATCTTCAGTATTAAAGACACTCAGGCTGAAACGGATTGAGCAGTGAGCGGCGGTAAATGGTACTCCCATGGCCCGCATGACATGCGATGGTTCTAAAGAACCGGAGGTACATGCCGAACCGGAGGAGGCGCAGATATTATATTGATCCATATG
>JAJSAA010000119.1 GCA_024274995.1 Deltaproteobacteria bacterium | reverse complement strand
GGCCCTTTAATTTCTGAATGGCGCCGATTTCCTGAGTTACCTCCACCACGCCGAGATATTCGCCGTCATCGCCATAGACCGGGAAGTAGCGGATCAAGACCTTATCGTCCCGGAAATCAATCCAGAATTCCGCCTTGTCCAGGGTTTTATTCTTGAAACCGCTGACGATCTTTTTAACATTTTCCACGCTGTGAGCCGGGTGGCATTTTTCCACCTGGCGGCCGATGACCGAACGGGTGCGGGGAAAGATCTTTTCCTTGTCGAGGCGATTGAAATAGCTCACTGCGTCATCGGCGTTGACAAAGGTAACCTCAAAGGGCAGGGCCTCCATGACGGCATCCAGCTCTTTATATGACAGATTCTCAATTAATTTTCTGGCCCCGCCGCCCTGTTCCACCTCTTCGGTCATGGCCTGGAATTTGGCAAAGGCTCCTTCGCCGTATATTTCGCGGTTAATACGGTCAAATTCCGTCAGGATATGGTCGTTATCCCCCGGGCTGAACAGCTTGATGCCCATGGGATAGAGGACATCGTTTTCTTTCCAGATATGTTCGGCTCTGACCTTGAGATAATCCATGCCCTCGGCCTTGAACTGGAGACGGGCCTCAAGATCCATGGCCTCAAGATCGGGTAGGGCGGCCACCATTTTCCCGAGGAGGAGGCGCTCCGCCTCATGCTCCATGAGCATTACCCCGAGAGGGCCGTTTTCAATGGGTACTCCCTTGTCGCCCATGCGGGGAAAGAGAATTTCCTCCTCCTTTTTATTATGGACTTTATCGCCGAACTGCAGAAGAAAATCAAGGGCGCGGCCCATCTGCACCTTGTTTATATCCTCGCTTAGTTCTATGTCCTCAAGGCAGTTCTGCAAGACGGCCATACTGCGTTCAATGAGTTCATGCTCGGCAATGAGATAATCGTCCCAGCGTTTGAAATTCTGCATAATTTGACTCCTTATTAGAAAATTTGCTGACTGATCAGGAAAATATAGACTTTGAGACAGGGGTAGCTGAACAGTTTTTTTTAAGATTCAAGAAAATCAAAAAATCAAAAAATCAAATTGGCGGTGCGATGGTAACAATTATCCGCATATCGCTGACCGCCATGACCCCGTGGGGTTCGCTGATGTCGGAGATGAGCATGTCACCGGTCTGGGCTGCTATCTCGCTGTCCCGGCCCAGAAATTTACCATCACCCTCAATAACGAGAATGCTGAGTTGCCCCTCAATATCATGAGAATGAACCGGGAAAATCTGCCCGGCGCTAAGATTAAAATTGATAATTTTAAAATACGGTGAGTCGTGGAGCAATGAACTATCCATGGCAAGGGGATTAAACTTCCTGGTCTCTGACAGGTTTATTTTCTTCATTGCGGCTCTCCTGTTATCATGGTTTATTAAGGGGTGTAGCTGTTGTTATCGTGTTATTATACCTGCTAAGGGGCGGAAAGTCGATACCGCACCTTCTATTTTAAAATACAACACCATGCCAAGAAAGGCTTTGACTTAGGTCAATGACTATAATTTATTCATAGAGAGATAAAAATGACCATGAAAAAAAGCAGACGTATACGCAAGGCGGTTATCCCGGTGGCTGGTATGGGTACCAGATTCCTGCCAGCCAGCAAGGCCATCCCCAAAGAAATGCTGACTATTGTTGACCGCCCTACTATCCAGTATATCGTGGAGGAGGTGGTGGACTCTGGTATTGAGGAGATTATTTTTATTACCAGTGCCGGTAAGGATGCCATTGAGAACCATTTTGATTATGATTATGAGCTTGATATGGTACTGAAGGCCAAGGGCAAGACCGAGCTACATCGTGAGGTTCAGCATCTCGCTGGTTTGATTGATATTGTCTCGGTGCGCCAAAAAAAACCTCTGGGGCTAGGGCATGCCATTCTCTCGGCCCGTAATGTGGTGGGTGATGAACCATTCCTGGTTTTGCTGGGCGATGACCTGGTGCTGGCCGAGCGCCCCTGCTGCCGGCAGATGCTTGATCTCTATGAGGAGGTGGGTGAGTCCATCGTTGCGGTGCAGACCGTGCCCCAGGAACAGACCTGTCAATACGGTATCGTTGAGGGCAGGCTTAAACGGGAACGGGTTCATGAGGTCACAAAAATGATGGAGAAACCAGCCCCCGGCACCACGGATTCTAATTTGGCCATTATCGGTCGTTATATTCTGGAGCCTGAAATATTTGAGATGCTGGCTCGTACCACTCCCGGTCATGGTGGTGAGATTCAGCTCACCGACGCCCTGCTGGCCATGGCTTTGAAGAGGACTATGTACGCCTTTGAGTTTGAAGGTACCCGCTATGACGCTGGTGATAAGATGGGTTATCTGAAGGCCGTGGTAGCCTACGCCCTGCACCACCCCCAGTTAAAGGACGGCTTTCGTCAGCATCTGCTGGAGGTGGCCGAGGGGCTGTGAGTGCTGGGGAATGTTATATCTTGAAGTGGCCGTCGCCTCGCCCATTGTTGAATGCCTTACCTATCTTCCCCCTGACCCCTGTCCGGTGGATCTGCGTCCTGGTCTGCGTCTGCTTGTCCCTCTCGGGCCGAGACTGCTGACCGGTTATTTGCTGGCCATGGGCGATAGCCCGCCCAACGGTGATTATACCCTGCGGCCAGTGGCGGATATTCTTGATCCAGAACCTCTTTTTCCGGCCGTAATGATCCCTTTTTTCCGCTGGCTGTCTGAATATTACCAATACCCTCTGGGTGAAATTATCCGGGCCGCTCTGCCAGGAGGCCTGAACTGTCAGAGCGGCCGCCGGGTTTTACTCACCGAGGCCGGCCGCTCTTTTCTCTCAAAACTGCCGGAATCAGACCTAACGGCTGGAGATTGGCGGGCTGTGCTTCTTGAACGGGGGGCGTTATCAATTGCCGCCACTCGTAAGTTATGGCGTCGCCGGGCTGATAGCAATCTGCTGCGCCGCTGGCAGAGTGAGGGGCTGGTGGAAGTCCGCCTGGAGATCTGCCGGGATCAAGTGCGTGACAAGCGGGAACTCTGCGTCCGTATGCGCGCTCATCAGCAGACGGCGGCTGCCTTGAAGCCCTCTGAAAGTAAGACTCTGGAACTTGTCGCGGAGCAGACCGCCGCCGCTGAACGGCCCTGGGTGAGCCGCCGGGATTTGAACCGGGTTTATGCCGGAGCGGGCCGGGCGCTGGGCGCTTTGCGGGACAAGGGGCTGTTGACTATGGAAGAACGCCTGATCTACCGTACCCCATTTGGCGAACGGCCGCCCTTTTACCCCAAACCGGACTCCCTTAGTGCTGACCAGCAAAGGGTGATGGCTGAATTAAGTCCGGCCTTACAAGCCGGGAGCTTTCACACCTATCTCTTGCATGGTGTAACTGGCAGCGGCAAGACGGAAATCTATCTTCGGGCCGCGGAAGAGGCTTTGCGGCTGGGGCGTGATGTCTTGGTGCTGGTGCCTGAAATTGCCCTGGCTGCGCAGATTGAGGGAAATTTTCTGGCTCGTTTCGGGGAACGTATCGCCTTACTGCACAGCGGACTTTCGGCTGGTGAGCGTCTTGATCAATGGAAGCGGGTGGCCGCCGGGGCCGCTCATGTCGTCATTGGGGCTCGTTCAGCTCTCTTTGCGCCCCTGAGCAATCTTGGGTTGATTGTGGTTGATGAGGAGCATGATGGGGCCTATAAACAAGAGGACGGTTTTTGCTATCAGGGCCGGGACGCCGCCATTATGAGGGCCAAAATGGCGGGGGCGGTGGCGGTTCTCGGTTCGGCCACGCCCTCTGTTATCAGTTATAATCACGCCCGGAACGGTAAATATGGTCTATTGCGGATGCCCAGCCGAGTGGCGGACAGGCAATTGCCGACGGTGAAAATTATTGACCTGCGGGGCGTTAAGACCACCAGTGGCCGGCCGCCCATGTTTACCAACCAGCTTATTCGGGCTCTGCGGGAAAATTTAAAGAGCGGCGGCCAGAGTCTTATATTCTTAAATCGGCGCGGCTATGCCAATATGATGCTCTGCCCGGAATGTGGTTATATTCTGCAGTGTGATAATTGCCAGGTAAGCCTTACCCTGCATCGTAAGGAGCGGCAGTTGATCTGCCATTATTGCGGCAGCAGGAGAAAAAGCGCCGCCCTCTGTCCAAAATGTCAGGCCGTTGACCTGCTGGAGGTGGGCTTCGGCACAGAACGGGTGGAGGCCGAGCTGCAAAAGATCATGCCGCAGGCCCGAATTGCCCGCTTGGATCGGGATACCGCTCTGGATCGCCGCCGGTATATTAAGGTGCTGCGTGAGGTGCATCAGGGCGGGATTGATATTCTGGTGGGCACCCAGATGATTGCCAAGGGGCATCACTTCCCCGGCGTTAACCTGGTCGGGGTAATTTGGGCCGATGCCTCGCTGTCGCTGCCTGATTACCGGGCGGCGGAGCGGACTTTTCAGCTCTTGACCCAGGTCTTTGGCCGGGCCGGCCGGGGTGAACGGCCGGGACGGGTACTGGTACAGACCCATCATCCCGAGCATTACAGTATCCTGAACTCCAGAGATAATGATTATGAGGCGATGTTCAAGTCCGGGCTTGCCATGCGGCGCACCCTGCAATATCCGCCCTTCAGCCGCCTGACTAATCCGCGTTTCAGCGGCGAGCGGGAGGATAAGGTTCGGCAGGCGGTCAT
>JAJSAA010000118.1 GCA_024274995.1 Deltaproteobacteria bacterium | reverse complement strand
CACACAGCCCCTGGCAAATTGCTCCAGGGCCAGAACCATATCAAAACAGCCGCCGCCATAGCCGCCATACTCCTCGTCTATATAAAGACCGGCCAGATCGGCTTGTCCGATCTGGTCCAGAATATCACGGGGAAACTCCTCTTTTTCATCCAGTTCAGCCCGGCAGGGAATTATCTTTTCATCGGTTATCTGTTGGGCTACTTCAACAATCATCTGTTGTTCTTCTGTCAAAAAATAGTCCACATTTATCTCCGCATTATTTCAAACTGTATATTATTATTAAGACCAGAAATGATACGATGTCACCCCCTCCCTCGCAAGAGATACGAGTCATTACTGCGCCGCTCCGCCTGACTACCAGCGTATAACAGCCGCCCCCCAGGTAAAGCCGCCGCCAAAGGCACATAAAAGGAGAATATCCCCCGGCTCAAGTAGCCCCTTACGATTGGCCTCATCCAGGGCGATGGGAATGCTTGCAGCAGAGGTATTACCATATTTGGTCATGTTTACATAGGCCTTTTCAGCCGGAATGGCCAAATGCTCCAGCAGACTGTTGATAATCCGCCGATTGGCCTGATGGGGAATTATCATTTTAATTTCATCCTTCTTAATCCCGGTCTGCGCCAGGACTTCCTTAACACTGCCGGCCATAGTCCGCACGGCGTATTTAAAGACATCCCGGCCGCTCATCTTGATAAACGCCCCCTGATTACGGGCATTGGCCAGTGCGGGATTCATGCCTCTCGCTGAATCCATATATAATAATTTATAGAGATTACCGTCGGCGTGCAGCTTACTGGCCAGCATACCACTTCCCGGTGCTGCGCCGCTCACCACACAGGCCCCGGCCCCGTCTCCAAAAAGGACACAGGTATTACGATCCTGCCAGTCCACTCGGGAAGACAGGGTTTCAGCCCCAATCAGCATAATCTTCATCTCCGGACGTCGGCAGAGATAACTGTCCGCCATATCCAAGCCATAAAGAAAGCCGCAGCAAGCGGCATTCAGATCATAGGCAAAGGCGTTTTTCGCTCCGAGATCTTTCTGCACCAGACAGGCACAGGATGGCATGGACATTTCGCTTGAGATGGTACCGACCAGAATCAAATCCAGATCCAACGGGGTCAATCCAGCCATTTCCAGAGCCTTGGCAGCCGCCCGCCCGGCCAACTTCGAGGTTTCTTCTCCGGCCCCGGATATATGCCGGCTTTTGATGCCGGTTCGGGTGGAAATCCACTCATCACTGGTCTCCACCATTGTCTCCAGCTCGGCATTGGTCAATATTCTAACCGGCAGAGCTGAGCCTGTTCCCAGAATAAATGATTTCATTTTATCAGTCGGCAACAGCGGCATCCACTACCGGCAGGGCGTTGGTCAACAGTTCAAGAATATGGTCATTCACCCGTTTTTCAGCCAGTTCTGCCGCAATCCGCACGGCGTTTTTAATCGCCTTGGCATGAGAGCGGCCATGACATATAATGCCTATACCATTCAGCCCCAGGAGAGGGGCTCCACCATACTCAGCGTAATCGGTTCTCTTTTTAAGGCTGGCATATGAACTGCGGCTCAGAAGATAACCCACCTTTGAGGTCAGGCTCTTATCGAATTCTTCCCGCAACATGGCAACCATGGCCTCGGCCAGCCCCTCACTTAATTTAAGACAGACATTACCGACAAAGCCATCACAGACCATGACATCCACATCACCCTGAAAGGTATCACGGCCCTCAACATTGCCGATATAATTAAGCCTGCTTTTGGACAATAACTCATGAGCGCCCTTGACCAGAGCGTTACCTTTGCCCCGCTCTTCTCCTATGCTTAAAAGCCCGACCCTGGGCCGATCAATGCCAAACAATAATTTGGAAAAGGCAGCTGCCATGGCTCCAAACTGCAAGAGATGGAGGGGACGACAATCCACATTGGCCCCCACATCCATCATCACCAGGGGTTTTTTCATGGTGGGGAAAATCCCGGCGATACCAGGCCGTGATATACCAGGCAGCCGCCCCACCGTTCTCACGGCCGCGGCCATAGTTGCCCCGGAATTACCCGCACTAACCACGGCATCAGCCTGACCTTTTTTAATAAGTCTGAAGGCCGCCATAATCGAAGAATCCTTTTTACGACGAACCGCCTCGAGAGGGGCCTCGCCCATCTCCACGACCTGAGTAGTATGAATTATATCAATCCGCGAGAAGGCCGATTTAACCTCTACCACCGAGGATTCGTCGTTATCAGACGGTGCTGGCTGGCAGACAGACAATTCCCGCTCATGATTATCAAGGGCCTGACGGAGAATAGTCTCATCCCCTAACAAGGTCACCTGGAGTCCCAATTCACAAACAGCCTGTACGGCACCCGCAACCATTTCGCCAGGGCCAAGATCTCCCCCCATGCCGTCAAGAGCTATTCGCACACCATCCTCCTGTGACTAAGACAGCCGCCCGTATAGACACACCGCGCTTAATCTGTTTCGTCGTCAAATTTAATAATTTTTTTGCCGTTGTATGTACCACAACCGCCACAGAGTCTATGTGGTTGTTTGGGCTCTCCGCACTCAGGACAGACGGATATATTAGCCGGCCGCAAGGCATCGTGCGAACGTCTTAATCTAGTTTTTGAATGCGATTGCCGGTGTTTAGGTAAAGCCATATCAGTACCTCTTAATAATTTAATAAACAACCCCGCCGCAAGCAGCGAGGTATTGGAGTTAGAACAAAGTGAGTTGCTTGTGGTTTATTTTCTTCTTGTGCAACTGTTTATAGTTACCTTTTTTGCCTTGATTTT
>JAJSAA010000117.1 GCA_024274995.1 Deltaproteobacteria bacterium | reverse complement strand
CTGACAAGGCCAAAGCAGGCCTCTGGTATGCCCAGCGGCGGGAAAGATGGCGGGCAGGTAATAACTTCTATCCGGCTATGAAGTTGTGGCAGGGCTGTTTTGCCTCAGATATTTTCAGTGAGGATCAAGTACAGGAATATTGCTATGAATTACGTCTTCTCCTGGTAAAATCATCAATGAAATGGGGAGAGATTCTTATCGAAATGGGGCGTCAGGCTGAGGCTCTCGAGGTTTTGGAGCGAGCCTTTGTTTATGAGCCTCTAAACGAGCAGTTAGTGAAGATGCTTTACGGCCTGCATATGGCGGTTAATAATGTCCCGCAGGCCCAGCAGGTGGTGGAACGTTACGAAAATATCCTCCGGATGGATGATTATGAGTCGGCTGAAATCAATGAAATGCTCCGTCAGGTGGTTATGGTAACGTAGAGACAAGGCATGCCTTGTCTCTACGTTACCATAATTTGGCATCCTAAGAGCGAAGAGTCGCTTTTAAGCGGTCGAAATTTGTAAAAAGGTCGAGCGCGTCATATATATTTCGACAAAGAACATCCGCACTCATGATGGTCTCCACCGCGGCACCCTCCCGGTGGATAACGGCAATCCCGAGGGCGGAGTGTTTCAGCATAAGACTGTCATTTCTGCCGTTGCCGATGCTTGCAACGCGCGAGCAGCCGATTTCTTCTATGTATTTCTTTTTTCCTGCTATCTGATCGGACTGCTTCATAATTTCAAGCTTACAGGGAACGCCTTTTAATTGTGAGGCGGCCAGACCAAAAGTGTCCGCAGTAATAATATGCAGCATCATCTGGGCGGACAATACGGTTAACATATCACCCACGCCTTTGATCAAAACCCCATCCTCAGCGAGGGTACCATTATAATCCATTACCAGGTATTCAATGGCAAGGGTAGCGAAGCCCGGTATATCTAATGTAAACATATCTGCATCCTCCCTGGAACTTTCCTTACAATATAGCGGCTTTTAAAAATAAATCCACCTTAACTATACAGATAGGCATCCGCTCCTATGTGTTCTTCTCTATTCAAAACGCATGAAATCATAGACATCCCTAATAGTACGAAGCATCTTTTTCTGTAACTATTTCTCTCTGCTCAGGGTAGTGAAATCTTGACCAGCGGCACTTTAACCGGCACATCTATTGTTTTGTCCACGCCGATCTGTTTATGCATTATAACCGGAACTGCTGGTTTGCCGGGGACATAATTGTCCCACGGTATCATAAAGCTGGAAGTCTCATAATTGCCCGGCTGATCCGGGTAAATCGGCTGCACATAATTCCGCAGGGCGTTCAGATTATTAAAGCCCGGATTATAGTTATAATTTCTGAAGGTTTTGTCACCTGCATATGCTCCGGCGAAAGGCTTGCCGAAGCCATGAAATGGTATAACCTCCGGGGCTTCACCTTGACTGCCGGTATAGCGATGAAGGCCGTGGCAGGCAAAACAGGCGGAATAATCTGAGATAGGGGTTGTGGTGTTCTTGCTGATCGTGTGGGTGGTCAAGGCCTTGATATCCGTTAAGCCCTGGCCTGGATTGGTATTCGGATCGAAAATAAAGCTGAAAATCTTAACTCTGGCATTGGCATCAGTGCTGTAACCATTATTGGGGAAATATAAATGACAGAAATTACAGGCCAGATTCTTAGGCATATCAAGGTTGCCGTTTGCTCTGGAGGTTCCTGCTGCCTGGCCGATATCAGCCTTATGGCATTGGACACATTCGCCATTAACTGCGTATTCATGGGTTGAGGAGTCGTGATGAATGGCTGGGGTGGGGTAGACAGCCGGGTTGTGACAATTCAGGCAGGTACTGCTCAGATCGGCTCCCACGGCGGAACCGTCCGTACCGTTGAGTGGATTACCCACTCGACGGTTAAAATTATTGTGGGCCGGGTCAACATGGCAATCGGCACAATGGCCTTTGTGTACATCAGTGACGATATTCGCCCCTGAATGACACTTGTTGCATGTCCCTGACCAGCCAAAGCTGCTGGCATCATGCCCCATGCCTTTAAAACCGCGGTCATGATGATGGCACATGGTGCAGTTCATGCCGTCACGGCCATAATGTGAATCCCCGGCGCCAGGCATTATGCCGTCATTTCTGTAATGCTGAGTCTCGGTGTGGCAGACCTGGCAGATTCCATCGGCAGTAGTGTTTACAAAGCCGCCATTGGGATCAAAAAATTTAACGTCTCTGGAGCCGCTGAAAGGGGTCTTGATATTATGGCGGATTAGTTGGCCGTATATCAAGCCAAAGGTATTGCTGGTGGTGGAATTTCCGGGAATGCCGGGATCAATGGCGCCAGCCGCGAGGTCGCCGTTAATAACAATCTGAGAGGCGTCGGCGGAAACTATGCTGAAGGTGCTGTCGGCCTGCTGCTGATCATGGACAAAAATAAGGCCGCGACCCGTCCTGCTTTTATTGGCCCAGCCGCGGTCATTACTGGTCGCTCCCACTGCTGGCCAATTGGTATTAGTGGTAGCGGCGGAATAGGTTACTGTAGTCTGGCCGCTTCTGGGAGAATCCAGGGTAACACTATCAATGATGCCGGTAATAAGGTAGGGCGATGATGCCGTACCGATCCAGCTTAGTTGATCCTGAAAATGCGGGCTGTGGCATGTGGTGCAGCCCACGCCCCAGATGCCGTTGTGATAGGTAGACGAACCGATTATGGTGGCGGAATGGGCTCGGGCCAGGGGAGCCGGGCCGCTGGTATCATGACATTGCATGCAAACCGTGTTAATTACAGCATCACGTCCCGGTACAATATTTTGTTCTGAAGGTGAGTATTGCCACCACAGGGAATACGTATGGCACGAACCGCATTGGATGTTATTGGTCTCATTGTGCGGCGCATCAATTACTGAGGCCGGGGAGTTTGCCGCAGTCAATAAAAAACATAAACATAACAAAAATGCAATGTATCTACTCATGGTCAATCTCCAGATTATCTCTTTTTGTAACTCCAGCTAATTTCTTTTTATTATTTCGACAGGTATCTTCTTATTATAGAAGCAAATTTGATACCAGTAAATCATGAGAATTGGCATTGTTTTATGAAAACAATGAGTTATTGACTTTCGGCAATAGCTGCGCTGTAGCTGAAATTATAGATTGGGGGGATAAGGCCCTTTTGTTGAGTTAAATAACAGCCCGGAAGATCGATAACCTGAAAAGGTATTTGTAACTACTCACCCCCTGCGTTTGTGCGGAGCCAGGACATTTTCCTGCGCATCAACAGACATTCTACATCTGTAACTATTTTTGTTGTCTGAGATAGACATCAAAACGGTGTTTGGGAGTCTTGACGGCAAAATCCGGCCGCCAGCCGCTTAAGGGGGCAGCCAGGGCCGGCCGTTTACAGACTATGCGCTGGCAGCCTGTTTGGGCGGCGGCATTCAAGAGTTCTGCGCTGTCCAGATCTTCTCCGGCCACGGCCCGCAAGACACGCATCTCGTTCTTGACCAGGGCGCTTTTTTTGCGGTGCGGGAACATGGGATCAAGATATACTACCTGCGGTATTTCATCACCGGGGAGGCTGGGGAGAAGTATTTGGCCGTCTTCCTCGTAGAGACGGATGCGGCTGGCGGCCAGGGCCAGTTCTTTATCTTTCAGGGCCCGGCGCAGACCATCGGCTAGCAGGGCGTGAATAAGGGGGGAGCGCTCACACATGATAACCCGGCAGCCCAGAGCGGCGATGATAAAGCCATCCCGTCCCAGACCTGCGGTGGCATCTAAGACCAGGGGCTTTGCCCCGTGCTTCAGGCCCAGGGCCCTGGCCAGGGGTTGACCGCGGCCGCCGCCTCTGCGCAACCTATATTTAAAGGTCGGGCTGGAGAAATCAACCGAGATGGGCTGCAGTAACATCCCCCGGGGTGGCTGGAGTTCCAGCCGGCCAGAACAGTTAGTCAGTAAAAAATTATTCTCAAGTTTGTCAGGCATGGTTCTATGTGGTAGATAAACATGGCAATGTGCGGTATAAAATATCTGCTGATCTTAAGGCAGAACTCTAACTGAACATCACTGAAATAAACGGGCTGATATTAATAACTGAAGTGCATCTAAGTATTTACAGCTCGGCGTTTAGGGCAATTTACAGTTACACCTAAACAGAGTTACACTAAAGTTTTCATAAAACTAAAAATGAGATTAAACCAAAAATGCAGCATAATGCAAATCCCAATATAGTGGCAATTATTCCGGCTCGTTATCATTCCAATCGTTTTGAGGGTAAGCCCCTGGCCGAAATCAGGGGCAAACCAATGGTGCAGAGGGTCTATGAGCGGGCCGCCTCCGTTGAACTTCTGTCCCGGGTGGCGGTGGCCACCGATGATGAGAGAATTGCCGACTGCGTCCGCTCCTTTGGCGGCGAGGTGGTTATGACCCGCAGTGATCATGTCTCCGGTACTGACCGGCTGGCCGAAGCGGCCGAGTTGCTGAATATAGGCGAACAGGACGTGGTGGTTAATATTCAGGGGGATCAACCCTTGTTCGACCGGCAGGTGGTGCGGCAGGTGGCTCAACCGCTGATTGATGACCCGGCCCTGCCAATGGCGACCTTAATTTATAAAATCATCAGAGAGACGGAGATAAACGATCCCAACCATGTTAAAACGGTCTTTGACCGCAATGGTATGGCCCTTTATTTCTCCCGCTCACCCATTCCATTTCAGCGGAATCCCGATGAGCCGGTACCGCCCACCTATTATAAGCATCTTGGCTTTTACGCCTATCGCAAGGGCTTTCTGCTCACCTTTGTTGGCCTGCCGGAGGGTGAGTGGGAACGCTTTGAAAAACTGGAGCAGTTAAGGGCGCTGGAGTTTGGCTATCGGATCAAGGTGGTATTGACCGAGCATGACTCCGTGGAGGTAGATACCCCCAAGGATTTACAACGGGTTGAGGAGTTACTACCGGAAGAGTAGTTAGGTAATGTGAAGAGTTTAATACCAGATTGCGAAATCTTTCACGAGCCCCGGCCAGCACCTATGGGAAAAGATGATTAATGATTTTCTGCAAAAATTAGCCTCTACCTCCTTTACGCCCCTTGACCTTGTCCAGGGGCGTAATCTGCCTGAAAAGCTGGTGGATCTGGCTTTGCATGGGCCGCCCGCACGGCCGCCCCTGCCGGCGGCCGCTCTTAAAGAACTCACCGAGGCGGTTAATGGGCAAGATATCAGCGGAGTACGGGTGGTGGTCTTTGGCGGCGGCACCGGGATGTCCACCATTATCGGTGGTGACAGCCGCAGTCCGGCCTGGACCGCCAATCCCTTTCAGGGCCTGAAAAGCATTTTTCCCCAAATTAGAGCCGTGGTCTGCGTCTCTGATGACGGCGGTTCCACCGGTGAGCTGCTTAAGCATCTGCCTCTCTTCGGCATTGGTGATCTTCGTCATGTCATGCTGGCCGCTATTCAGGAGTCTCTGCTTCGTAAACGCTATAATCTTGATTCTCAGCAGGCCCTTGATACGGCCGCCGCCCTCGTTACTCTTTTTAATTACCGTTATCGGGCCAAACCTCTCAGTGTTGATGAGCTGTTGCGGCGCATCGGGCTGGAGCTTAATGCTCTGCCAGTGGCCATGGCGGAGGGTATTCTTTATCTGCTGCGTAATCTTTTTAGTGATTCGCGTTTAGCGCAGGCCCTGTCGGCACCAAATTGTCTTGGTAATCTCTTGATCGTCAGCGCTATATATTCAGGCTACAAGGACGATAATCCGCGGCCTTCGGCTGCCGCGGTACGTAACGGTCTTCTGCTGCTCACGGATATGCTTGGGGTGATCGAGGATGGGGTTATGCCATGTACCCTTAATCCCTCCAGCCTTAAAATTCATTATACCAACGGGGTGATGACCACGGGTGAATATAAATCCGGCTTGTCCCGGCGGGGGTATCCGGTTGAGCGGGTATTCGTCGATTTTCTGGGTCTTAAACCGCAGGTATTACCGCAGGTTTTTTCTGCGGTGCGGGAGGCGGATATTATAATTTTTGCCCCCGGTAGCCTTTACACCAGTATTGTGCCAGTAATGCAGGTGCCGGGTCTGGCTGAGGCAGTCAGGGCCAATGAGGGGGCGATGAAGGTGCTGGTTGCCAATGTCTGGGCTCAGGCCGGGGAGACCGATCTAACCATGGACGAGCCCAAACGCCGTTTTTATGTCTCAGATCTGATTAAGGCCTATAACCGTAATATTGTCGGCGGTGTTAACGGTCTGTTTCAACAGATTTTATTACTTGGTCTGCAGGATATACCGGGGAGTATTCTGCAAAACTATGCCGTTGAGGGTAAGGTGCCTATTTATCTGGATCGCGGCCTGGTCTGGAAAATGGGATTTGAGCCGGTGGAGGCCTGTATCTACGCGGCTGATGAACTGGCGGAAGGGCGCTTGAAACATGAGCCCGCCGCTCTGGCCCTGGCCTTCAAGGCCATGTGGGCGGCCCGTGGTCAATTGGCCGCTGATTTGCCGGATAGTAAGCGGTGGACGACGGAGGTAAAGACTGCGGCGGATTTGCGTCTGCCCGCCGCCCTTCCCGGCCCACTCATGGATAATATTTCCTGGTTCACCGAGCCTGGCTACCGGACATCCGGGGCTGCGGGAGAGATCGCCTGTGAGCGTTATGCCAGAATTAACCGCAGCCTAACGGCTTTGGATATTGAAGACCGTGGCCGAATTGCCGAGATTATCTGGCATCATGCCGATATTCCACCGGCCCATCTCGATTATATGCATGGTCTGCGTTTTATTGAGCGCTGTAACTGGCCCCGTTCTCAGGTCTGGGATAAGGTTTATTCCTTCTATGATCCTGAGATGGTTTTTTAAATATCCGGCGGGATATTGGCCCGGAAAATTTCGAGATCGCCTTTCTGGTGGCTCTGGGGCAGTCCTTATTGGGTAATTACGCGGTTCGTAAGGATGTTGAACCATTATTGGCGAACCATGAGATAGTGGGGAAATTATTTCGTCTGGAACTTCGTCCCGCTACCCAACGGCTGAGCTGGTTTAGCGACCTGGAACTGCGTAGTTATCTGAAATTATCCCGTCTGCGGCCGTCTGCTGTTAATCCACTGATTTTTACCAGGGCGGTTAACGGTGAGGAGGGCTTCACGCCGCCGGGTCTGCTCTTTGGCCTTACCTATGCCTGGTATATTGATAATCGGTTTGCCGATCATATAGAGTATAAGATGGCTATTGCCAGGGCGGAGATATCTGATCTGGTGCCTGAGCAGGTCAAAACCCTGGCCCGGCGGCGGGCTATAATTGATTTTTTCCGGGAGGTTGTTTTTTGCCAGTAAATCCAGTTTTTAGTGAATATACCAGCGGCGGCCGACTTTATGTGATAGTTAGAGGCCGTGATCCGCTCTTATCAGCCAATCTATCCAAATTATCGGGTTGCCGTGAAGTGGAGAGGCTAACCGATGATATATTGGTGGTGGTGGCTGAGACCGGAGCTAATGTCGACGAGCTTTTGCGCCGGACGGCCGGGGTTACAAGCGTCTTTGGGGCGGAAATTGTTGAGGCCCGCCTTGGTAGTGATGACGATGATCAAAATGAGATTTTTATAGCTGGTTTTAAGGTGGCGGCCGGTACGGCGGAAATAACGGCGGGGCCTTCAAGAAAGAGGCCTGTTATTCTGGAGCCGGGCCTGGCCTTTGGTAGCGGCCACCATCCCAGTACCAGGCTTATGGGGCGGGGCCTGGAATACATCGCTACTCACGGTGGTTCTTTTCCAGACCCGGTGCTTGATATTGGTTGTGGTAGTGGTATCCTGTCTATTGTATGCGCCCGACTTGGCGGCCGGCATGTTTTGGGCTTGGATATTAATCCTACGGCGGTGGCTGGAGCCAGGCGTAATGTGATTTTAAACGGTCTGGAGGGCAGGGTACGGATCAGCTCTAAACCCATAGAAGAGATTAAAGGTTCTTTCGGCCTGGTTGCCGCTAATATTTCTCCCGTTATCCTATTTAAAATTATTCCTTTGCTGCCCGGGCTTCTAACTGCGGGTGGAATTTTGATTATGGCCGGGATGCGTGGTGCCCAGATGGATGATTTACTGAACATATTATGGAAAAATGGCTTAGACGGCCGTCGGCAGGTTTATAAGGATGGCGCCTGGGGGGGACTACTTTTGCAAATATAAAAAAATTTAGTAACTATTCAGCGAGAGCAGAAAATTGTCCTCAACTAACTCATAACTGCAGCTGAAAAGTTACAAGGAATTAAAGGAGAGTTAATATGAAGTGCGAAACTCAAACAGCCAACGCTGCATTTTCGGTATCCTGCGATCGTCGTAAAAGCGCCCGGCCCCCGGAGCCTTGCGCCATCGTTATTTTCGGAGCCTCCGGTGATCTCACCGCCCGTAAGCTTATCCCCGCTTTTTTCGATTTATTCAAGATTGACCGGCTGCCGAATGATTTTATTATTGTCGGGGCCAGCCGCAGCCCCTTGAATGATGACACCTTTCGTGAACGTCTGGCGGATAAGCATCAGGGTAAGGCTGGGGATGACGACAAATGGCAGTCGTTTTTAGAGCGCTGTTTCTATGTTCCGCTGGATTACGATAAGGCGGCTGATTATGTGACTCTGCGGGAGCGGCTTGGTGCTCTTGATAAAACATATAATACCGCTGGTAACCTAGTCTTTTATCTTGCCGTTCCCCCCGCAATCTATCCCCTGGCCTCTAAGCATATTGGTGAGGCCGGGATGAGCCACGAGTCGGCGGGCGGGGGCTGGGTGCGGATTGTAGTGGAAAAGCCCTTTGGCCATGATCTGGCTTCGGCTCAGGAGCTGAATCATACCATGCACGAGAGCTTTAGCGAGGAGCAGATATTCCGTATAGATCATTATCTTGCCAAGGAAACGGTACAGAATCTCCTGATGCTCCGATTTGCCAATACCCTCTTTGAACCGCTCTGGAATCGTAATTATATAGAGTATGTGGGGATATTGGCATCCGAAAAGCTGGGAGTGGAGCATCGGGCCGGATATTACGAGGATTCAGGCGTTATCCGGGATATGTTCCAGAATCACATGATGCAGCTTCTGGCGCTTACCGCCATGGAGGCCCCCTCGGTGTTCGAGGCTCCCAGGGTTCATGAGGAGAAGGTTAAAGTCTTCCGCTCCATCAAACCATTTACTGAGGCCCGGCCGGCTGAAAATCTCATTCTCGGCCAGTACGGGGCCGGGAAGATTGATGATGCGGCGGCGGCCGCTTATCGTCAGGAGCCGGGAGTCGATCCTGGTTCCAATACCCCGACCTTTGCCATGCTGCGGCTCTTTATTGATAACTGGCGCTGGCGCGGGGTGCCGTTCTATATTGCCTCCGGCAAACGGCTGGCTGAAAAAAAGACCAAGATTGTGGTGCAATTCAAGGCCATTCCCCATTATATGTTCCGTTATCTGTTAGGGGACGAAATTCCGGCTAATCGTCTGATCCTGGGGATCTATCCACGCGAGGAGGTAAAGCTCTCTTTTCAGGCCAAATTGCCGGGAGCTCAGCTCTGCATGCAGACGGTAAAAATGGATTTTCAGTACCAGAATCGGGCCCATTCCTTAGATGCCTATTCCCGTAGCCTCTTAGACTGCATTAATGGCGACCATATGCTCTTCTGGGGCCAGGACGGGGTGGAACAAACCTGGAAATATCTCGACCCCATTCTCTCTTCCTGTAGCCAATGCGGCGGTGAGGGGAGACGGCTGAATTTTTATGAACCAGGGAGCTGGGGGCCGGATGAGTCCCTGGCCTGGATGCGGAGGATTTTAAATGTCTGAACAGACCGCCAAGAGGTTAACGTATGGCAATTTAGAGGAGTTGAGCCGGGCCGCCGCCGATCTCATTGTTGAACTGGCTGAGACCGCCGTCAACGAGCGCGGTTTTTTTTCTTTGTGCCTCGCTGGCGGCCATACCCCGGCCAGGCTTTATGAACTCTTGGCTACGGACTATCGCGAACGGATAAATTGGCGGCAGACCTTTGTCTTTTGGGGTGATGAACGGTTGGTACCCCTGGATCATAAGGATAGTAATTATAGATTGGCGGCGGCCCATCTGCTGCCTTGTCTGCCGGAGGCCAATATTAAGACAGTGGCGGTGATGGCGGATGATCCGGAGGCTGCGGCGCGGCTGTATGAGGAAGAGATCGAGCGTTTCAGACAGGAGCAGGGGATTAATGGTGGCCCCCTCTTTGACTGTGTGTTGCTCGGCATGGGGCCTGACGGCCATTGTGCCTCGCTCTTTCCCGGTTCACCACTCCTAACTGAGGATAAGAAACTGGTGGCGGCCATTGTAGAACCCGCCGGCTCCCCGCCAGTAGCCAGGGTAACCCTGACTCTGCCCGCTCTCGCCGTTAGTCGGGCGGTGATTTTTATGGTCAGCGGCAGCCGGAAGTTGGAGATTGTCTCTGAGATACTCAGCGGCGGCGGCCAGCAATTTCCCGCTGCCAGAGTACGTTCGCAGGGAACAGTTTATTGGCTGCTGGCTCCCTCTATACCCCTCTCTCGGATTCAGGCCAGATGATTTTGTGGATCTGTAACTGGAGGCGAACGGGAAGTTGATCCTTTAATATCCAGGCGCTTAGGACAGCAGCCTCTAATTTATTTGGCACTGCCGAGAAGAGAATGGCGGGCAGGGGACTTGTGCTTAGGGCCTCTGGCAGCTGGCGACGGATTATCCCCACCGCCCATTCATAGTCCCGTCTCGAGGTGAGGACAAATTTTAATTCATCTGCCGGGCTCAGGTGCTGGAGGTTCGCGAGGCGCATCTTATTACTCATTCCGGAATCCGGGCATTTAAGATCCATAATCTTGATAACTCCATCCGGCACCGGGGCAAGATCAAGGCTGCCGTTGGTCTCTAAGAGGACAGTTCGCCCCGCCTCTTGCAGTTTCCGCAACAGAGGAATGGTGTTTGTCTGGCAGAGCGGCTCGCCACCCGTTACCTCGATAATGGCTGCCGGATAATGAGCGGCATAGGCCATGATAGCGGAGATCGAACGACTTTCTCCATCCGGAAAGGTATATTGTGAGTCACAGTAGCGACAACGCAGATTGCAGCCGCTCAAGCGGATAAAGACACAGGGCAGCCCGGCTCTGGTTGATTCCCCCTGAATACTGTAAAACAGTTCTGAAATTTTTATAGGCAGATCAGCGGCCGCCACGATAGATAACCCCGTTGTTAGCGGTCTCGCCAACCTGGATGCTATAGAGATCATAACGCTCATCAGTAAGTACTCCGGCGAGCTGCTCAAAGATATAGACTGAGATGTTTTCGGAGGATGGGTTTTTGTCCAGAAAGGCGGCATGATTGTTGAGATCGCAATGATCCAGATCATCCATGACCTGGGCCACCGCCTTTTTAATTACCCTGAAATCCACCCCCATACCGAGATGATCTAACTCTGTGGCTCGCACCGTTACCTTGATGTTCCAGTTATGGCCGTGGGGTTTCTCACAGTTGCCTGGATAATTACGCAGATGGTGGCCGGCTGAAAATTGGGTCTTGATGAATATATCAAACATTGCTTTTCCTCTCGTGTTTTATTGTTGCAATTATCAGTACTTCATATAGTATTGCGGCTGTTTATCCGCCAGGGCTGAGTAGAATAGTTACCAGCCTTGAATATTAATGAAGTTTGCGTGAATTTACCAGATTAAATTTTATAAATTAAAGTTTCAGGAGAGATGAAATGGCCCGTATCGCGCCACTAAGAGGATTACGCTATAATCTAGCCAAGATCGCCAATATGGAGGAGGTGGTTTCGCCGCCCTATGATGTTATTGATCCCCAAAGCCAAAAGGCCCTTGCCCGTAAGAATCCTTATAATATGATTCATCTGGATCTTACCAAGAGCCTAGCGGCTGAAGATTTAACCGATGAACGTTATCAGCAGGTTCGAGATACCTTTGCAGACTGGCAGCGGAAAGATATCCTGATTCGGGACAGTGGGGTGGGGCTTTATCTGTATTTTACCGAATACACCCTGCCTTCCGGCCGGAAAATGATCAGAAAAGGTTTTATATCTCTGGTGGGATTAGCTGAATTTTCCGAGAAGGTAATAAAACCACATGAGAAGACCTTTAAAAATGTGACCAGCGACCGGCTGCGCCTTATTGATACCTGCCAGGCCCAGTTCAGCCCCATATTTTCTCTCTATTCCGATTCTGAAGGCTGGGCTATGGCCAGTCTTCAGGAACACAAGACAGGGGAACCACTTGTTGATGTCTGTGATCATGACGGCTGTCGGCATCTCCTCTGGCAGGTCACAGATCCCGGCATCATTGCCGGAATACAGGCATTTCTTGCCGATAGACCTTTCTATATTGCCGACGGCCATCACCGCTATAACACCTCGCTGCAATTGCGGGAGTTGATGCGCCAGCGCCAGGGCAAGGTGACAGCTGACAGCCCCTATGACTATACCATGATGTATCTCTGCGGCATGGAGGATGAGGGGCTTTCCGTCCTCCCCACTCACCGCCTGGTTCATATTCCTTATCTGATAAGTTTAGAGGCCATAACTGCCCGGATGGCTGATTATTTTATAGTGGAAGAAATAAACGGCGGTACCCGTGAATTATTACTTGAACAGGTGCTGTCGAGGATGGATGAAAACAATTCAGCAACTATGTTTGGCTTCTATCATCCAGGCTCTGATCGTTGTTTTCTCCTTACCCAACGTTCGGGAGTCATGGAGACAACCTGTTCCGATAAGCACCCCGAGGCTTTGCGTGATCTCGACGTAACGGTATTATCGGAACTGGTGTTGGAATGTATCTTAAATCTTGATCATGGACAATGTGAACGGGATAACCTTATTTCATATTACCCTGATCCCGATGAGGCCCTGGATGAGGCAGTTAAGGGCTGCGCCGCTGATAATAATAGCACTCCGCTACTTTTTTTAATGAATCCGACCCTGGTGTCCCAGGTGCGGCGGGTAGCAGATGAATCCCTGGTGATGCCGCATAAATCTACTTATTTTTACCCAAAATTACTCTCCGGCCTCCTCATTAATCAGATCCACTCAGATGAAAAAGTAGGCTGATTCCGAGTAAGCGCTCCATGAACTCCCTGAAACGCTCGCATACGATAGTAGTCGTACCGCTCATTTCGAGATACTATAAAGTCAAGAGTGTAGTTTGTTGAGCGCTTACGATTCCGACGGTGAGAGGCAATGAGCAAAGACCTGGCGGGTGAAGATAGCAAGATAAGTGCTGATACCCTCTTCAATGGCCGCCTTGCCTGCCGCCAACCCCGCCGGGGTTATCGGTTTTCGGTGGATGCCATTTTACTGGCCAATTTTGTCAAACTCAAGAGCGGGGCCAGGGTCTTGGATATAGGTGCTGGCTGCGGGGTGATCTCGTTAATAATGGCCTGGCGCTCACCGGAGATTGTAATCACCGCTCTGGAGTTGCAGGCCTCCCTCTTTGAACTCTGCCGGAGTAATATTGAGCTTAATGGATTAGCTCCCCGTATTCAGGGCATCCAGGGTGATCTCCGCCACATCAGTTCACTGTTCAAAGCCGCCTCTTTTGATCTCGTAGTCTGTAATCCCCCTTATCATAAAGTTGGCAGCGGCCGGATCAATCCGGCCGCGGAACAGGCGGTAGCTCGTCATGAAATAACGGCTGATATCGGCCAATGTGTTAAGGCTGCTGCCTGGGCGGTGAAAAGTCACGGCCGGGCAGCCTTTATTTTCCCCGCCCAGCGGGGTGCCGCCCTGCTGAGCGCCCTTCACGCCCATCGTCTTGAAGCAAAACGCCTGCAGGTGGTTCACAGCTTTCCCGGTGCGGACGGCCGGCTACTCATGGTGGAGGCCGTTAAGGGGGGTGGTGAAGAGCTACGGATACTGCCCCCGTTCTACATCTATAGAGCGGTAGATGGCAGGCAATACACCCCGGAGATGACAGCATTCTTTGCCGGAGACGAAAACGAAGGGGTATGTTGTTGATGTAGCTTATAATGGTAAAGACGGCCTTTTTATGGCACGTTATGAACCCTCTCAAGGGGGCGGTTGTTTTTATTATTATGTATGGCGGCTCTTTGCCGCCGAGAAACCTGTCAGCAGGTGCTGTCGGCGCGACAATAAATTTATGCGAAGGAGATAAAAGTGAACAAACTATCTAGTTTGGCCCTGAACGAGGAAGGATTTGTTTTTGATCCCACCACGGGCAACAGTTTTACAACTAACGATATTGGCCTGTCTATTATTCGTTATCTCAAAGAGGGAAAAAACAGTGAGGAGACCTTACAGTCTTTACTTGGTGAGTTTGAGATTGATTCTGATACCGCTCAGAGAGATTTAATCGATTTTCTGGCTCAATTAAGGGTCTATCGTCTCTTCGAAGGCAGTTGATACCAAACACCACAGGACACATAAATGAATGAAATTTCAATTGCCGTATCCGGCATAAATGCCGTGGATAACCCAGGTCCGGGCGTCGGGGTAGTCAGAAGTATCAAAGAAGATAAAGACTTGCGGGTTAAGGTCTCAGGCCTGGCCTACGATGCCATG
>JAJSAA010000116.1 GCA_024274995.1 Deltaproteobacteria bacterium | reverse complement strand
TGTGGGCGGCCAGATGCTTGCTCGACAGCATTTTGAACTCATTGCCGCACTCCAGGCAGATAATTTTATTTTTGAGAATTGATTTATCAGGAGTTATATTAGGCGCTTCCCTTTGCGGCTCACCAGGTTCACTGGATTTTAATTCATTATCCTGTAATATTTGCAATTTAGCATAAACAGTTTGCAGCGCCGCGGTTATTTCCTCTGTATTCATAGACTTGGAAGAACTCTGAGCCTGGATAATACCGGCTGCCATTTCAAGTAATGTTTTCCCCATGTTTAGTCTCCTAATAGAATTTAATATCTAATAATCTCTTAAGGAGAGATTATTAAGGTGTAATATAACCTATGCAAATAAGTTATTATAAGCCAAATTGCAACAAAAAATAATCACAATGGTTTAAAGTTCTACTAAATGATTTTTATTGCGAGGATAATGCCGATAACTAACAGATTGACAATCTAAAAGATGACATAAATGTAGGCAAACAGGAAGGTGCTAATCAGCAGATTGATAAAAATGAAATGACGCAGCTTGATAGTTCCTTCAAATTGCTCAAGGCAAAAACGCCAAAGTATATAACAGGCGGCAATACTACTGTTGAGCATTAAAAAGGCGGACATTATCTGTACTGGAAAATCAGGGATATTGAAGGTGACATATTCTAAAAAATGCCAGTTAATCTGTCTGCCGATAGTGGGTACAAAATCCCCTAAACCGTCTGCCATATATGCCATTCTATACACCAATTCACCGCTGAAGGCCATGGGAATGAGGATGGGCACCATGGGTGAAAAACGGCCGAAGAGCGAGGCCTCCTGGTGGCCAAGCAGGCGGTTGCCCAGCCGAATTCCGGCCAGGACAATAATATAGGCTAACAAAAGAATTATCGTAAATCCCAGGGCCTCTGAGCGGCAGAAACGGGCGAATTGATGAAAGACCTCTTTCTGACGAAAAAAACGCGCCAACTGCGAGGCGATTAAAAAAGGAACAATATAGTTACTGGTGATATAACGGCCCTTATTTTTGATTAATTCAGAATAGGGATTACGCAGGAGAAATTGCGGTGAATTCCGGTCGCAGTTGGGAATACAATGACCGCAGACCAGGCAATGCAGATTGTTTTTTACGGCATAGGCACCAAGATATACCGGGCAGCCCCGTTTACCAGCTCCGCCCCGCTGACAGGCAAAGGTGGTACAGCCCGCGCAGCGCTCGTGATTGGCTCGAAATTCGGTGATGGCCAGGGTGGCGGCCGCACCGCTTATTCTGCCTAAGGGGCAGAGGTGCCGGCACCAAGCCTGACCGGCGTACAGTATCCCCAGGGTGGCGGAGCCCAGAACGATGGTCAGGATTAACCAAGAGGTACCCTGTGGTGAATTATCGAGCCCACCGACGATCTCTACCCAGATTATCAGGGCAAATAAGAAAACAGATAGATAGACTCCGTATCTTTTTAAAAAGTTGGGTACCGGCCGCGAACGGGTGAAGCCTTTACGCTGTAAAAAAAGTCCCAGGCCGGGAAAAGGGCAGATTCCGCACCACATGCGGCCGACAAAGAACCAGGAGAGAACGATAATCGGCCACAGGATGCCCCAGGTTAAAAAAACGGCCATATTATTTCGAGCCTCGGAGGGGCCGAAAAAGCCGGAGATTAAAACCAGAACAAACATTAGGTCACCGGCGGTACGAAGCTGAGCGTAATGGTGCCTGCTGGCCAGAAAACGCCTGAAACCGGGGAATATCTTGAAAAGATCAAGACGGTCATTATCCTCCGAAGAGATAATGGAGCGCATAGCCTTTGTCCACCAGATCAAATCATAATCCTCTCGTAACTTATAGTTGTTCCCCCGGATTCAGCTGAATAGTTGCAGTTCATAGTTTAGGGCAGGTTATCCGCCTTAGCCATTTTTAGTTAGTAATGGATTTTTTACGAGTCCATCAATCAATGTAATAAAAGAATGGCTGTCGTAAAAAAGGTGGTTGTCCCGATAATATCCATGGTAGTAGCTACAAAAGGGCCGGTGGCAACTGCGGCATCAAAGCCCATTTTTTTCATTACCAGCGGGACAAAGGCCCCGATGGAGGCCGCCAAAGTCATTTCGAGAACTACTGAAATACTGGCGACGAGAAACAAATGAGTGGGGTCGGGGAGCACCAGAAAGACTACTATGGCCAGAAACAGACCGTAAACTCCGCCCAGCAGCATACCGACCTTCATCTCTTTAAAGACTATTTTGAATACTTCCTCTAAGTTTACCCGGCCGGTGGCAATTCCCCGGACAATAATGGTGCTGGACTGATTGGCAATATTGCCGCCCATCCCGTTGATAATAGGCAGAAAGGAGGCCAGAATCACATATTTCTGCAGCTCACCGGCGAAAAGGGCGATAATGGTGGCGGATACAACCCCGCCAAGCCAGCTGGCACAGAGCCAGGGGGCCCTGGTAATGGCATTCGAGCGGATGGATTTCATCAAAATTTCATCATCTTTACCGGCCCCGGCCATCTGGAAGAAATCTTCGGTGGCCTCCTTGCGGATAACATCAATAACGTCATCCACCGTCACAATCCCTAACAATTTACCCGCGTGGTTAATAACTGGGACGGCCAGAATATTATAACGCGAGACCACATGGGCGACTTCTTCCTGATCGGTCTCCGGATTAACGGCAATGACCTTGGGATTCATTATATTTTTCAACTGGCGGTAGGGCGGATGCATGAGCAGTTCCCGCAGAGATAACACGCCGGTTAACTGATTGTTTTCACGGACAATGTAGAGATAGAATACCATCTCCAGATCTTCACTCCGTTCCTGAATGGCCCGAATGGCCTCGTCAACACTCAAATCTTCATGCAGGGCCATAAAATTGGGAGACATCAGCCCGCCGGCGCTCTCTGGATTATATTGCAGGAGCTCATCGACCTCCTCCCGGTCGGCCCTGGCCATGAACTGGCGGATATTGTCCGCTACCTCAACGGGCAAGGCCTCTAACAAATCAGCCGCATCGTTGGAGGCCATCTTCTTGAGTACGGTGACCATGAATTTAGGCGGCAGATCATCAACCAGCTCCAGCATGATCGACTGATCAAGTTCGCTTAATATTTCTCCGACCTGATCGGTCTGGGCGATTACATTAAAAACATTATGACGCTCTTCTTTAGTCAGGTAACGTAATACCCAGGCAATATCAGCGGGATGGGTCTTGTTGACCAATTTAAGCAGATGCGCGACAGCCTTACGGCGGTTGAGGCGGCGAACCGCCTCTAAAAGCACCGCTCCTTCACGGCCGACGACCTCTGGTTTAATTGTTTTTTTCATGGTCGGTTTATCCGTTTCTTAATGTCTTTTTAACTATTGCCTCAGCCTGCTCGGGGGTAAAGTCATTCACCACAGAGGCGGATTTACTGTCCTTACGAGGGAGAGGAACTGAATTTTGTTCGTTATCAGCGGCGATATCGGTAGATTCATCTTCCAAAATACCGTTTTCTGCCTGCAACTCTTTTAAAATACGTTTCTGATATTCAATTTTACGATTAACCGCCAGATAATTAAGCAAGGGCCTGCAGACAAAGGCCAAGACGAGGATGATCAGAAAAAAATTAATTAACTGATGCAGCACTGGTTCAAAATTGCCAATAAAGTCTTCCATAATTTTTTTTATTGCTCGTAAACCAGAGACTCCCCCGGTGAACTGGTTACATCTAACCGGATATCGCCGAGTCTCTCCACCAAACTCTATTTGCTGTATTTTCCTAACAACTCATCAATTTCTTCCTGAGTAATCATAACAGGACAGGGCTCATCGGCATTTAAAATGATGGCCTTAAAAGAACGGGCCAGCTGTCTTTTCATCTTGATACGCTTTTTTATCCTGGCGGCCCTGACCAATCTATCCTGAATAGAGAGCATGACATCAAGACCCGTTACCGAACTGAATTCTGCCGGGTTAAAATTGGCAATATACCTCTTTATTTCATCAAGCTCAGCGGCGGGCATAGAGCTACTTTTTTTCAGCTCTTCTCAGTATATCAAGAGATTCCTGGATAGCAGGATCAGCGTTTAAACGCTTTAAAAATTTCTTTTTCTCCTGAGCCGGGGTTATTCTCCCGGCTTTTTTGCCTTGGCCGTAGCCTTCGTCATGGAAATATGGACTATAGGGTTTATCGCCAGCCGCCTTACGGATAGCGGCCATTTTCTGCCGCTCATGAAGCCGAGAAGCCATATCTATATTTATCATGGTGTGCTGCTGGCGGTCACGGGCTTCATCCGCCTCTTTAACTATTTCGATAAATTTTTTATTTGTCTTTATTAAGCGGGCATTAAGCTCTCGCAATTTCTTGATATTAAATGGATATGACGGCCATTTCTTATAGGAAGCTGGAGCGATTTTATCCCAAGGCATGGCATTTTCAGAATATTTTTCACCAACCCTGGAGTACATAAAACGAGTAGGAATAACAATATCAGAGACAACCCCCCGATCCTGGGTAGAGCCGCCATTTATACGATAAAACTTCTGAGTAGTTAATTTAAGGGCTCCCAGGGGTTGATATCTGGACATATTGATGCCAAAGAATGAGGGTAGCTGATTATCAAGATTAAGCATGGTTTGCACCGTGCCTTTGCCATATGAATGTTTACTACCGACAATAATAGCCCGGCCATAATCCTGCATAGCCCCGGCAAAGATTTCAGAGGCCGAGGCGCTGAAGCGGTTAATTAAAATCAGCAGGGGGCCGCTGTATGAAATACTGGGATCAGTATCTGAGAGGATGTCGGTTTTGTGGCCGGCTCTGATCTGGACAACTGGCCCGGTGTGGATAAATAACCCGGCAATTTTCACCGCATCGACCAAAGCCCCGCCGCCGTCATTCCTGAGATCAATAATCAGGCCTTTTATATCCTGGGCGGTTAACTTCTTTAAGGCCCTTCTGGTATCATCCGTCACATTACGTTTCCCTTTAAAGTCACGGTAAAAAGAGGGGATTTTCATGTAGCCGATAAGCCCGTCGCCGGGGAGTTTGATGGTGACGGCCTTGACAAAGGTATCCTTCAGCTGGACAATATCGCGCACAATGGAGATTACACGTATGGTGCCGTCCGGCTTTTTAACGGTGAGTCGCACCGTGGTGCCCTTTTTGCCCCGAATAAGACTGACAGCGTCCCGCAGTCTCATCCCGGCAATATTAACCGGTTCTTTTTGGCCCTGGGCAACCATGAGAATAATATCATCGGCGGTTAACTGCTTCTGACGATAGGCGGCGCCGCCTGGAATAATCCGTACCACCTTTACATAGCCGCTGTCCTCCTGAAGCACGGCGCCAATGCCCTCCAATGAGCCCCGCATGTGAATATCAAAGTCCTCCTTCTGGCTCGGAGGCAGGAAGTCACTATGGGGGTCAACGGCCCGGACGATAATCGAGAAGAAACGATTATAGGAGTCCTTGTTGTCCATTTTCAGCATGCGGCTGAATAAATAATCGTCGCTTTTCCGAACTTTTTCCAGGGCCTCCTTTTTGAGCTCGGCGGGTTTCTTGAGTTTTATCTTTGTGGCTTTACCGTCTTTACTTGTTTTAAAGGCGGCCTTGTTCATCTCCTGAATATCAAGATATTGGCTTACTACCTGATATTTTATATCTTTACGCCATCTGTCACGCAGTTCCTCTATTGTCTTGCAATAGCGTATTTTTTTGGCATCAGATTGCATCAGTTCAACCTTGTTTAAGTCAATTCCCTGCTTAAATATTGCCGTGGTTATTGTCTGTACCTGCTTGACCCGCTCCTTTAATATTTCATCAGCGGCAATGGGAAACTGCAGATGTCCGCTCCTCATCTCGTCGTCTAATTTTAATTTAAAACCACTGAGAGAATCAATATCCTTCTGGAGAAAGAATTGTTTACGCGGGTCAACCTGCTTGAGGTAAAGTTTGAAGGCCTGACTGGAAATCTTATTATCTAAGGGGCGGTGATAATAATGGTAAGTGGTGATCTCATGGTTAATTATATAGCTTAAAAGCTTGGCCCGCTTAAGTTCATAATCTCGGCTGTGTTCAGCGGCCTGCAAACAGGAGGCGGTTATAAAAAAACTGAAAAAAAGTAGAAAAGCGATACGTTTCATCATAATATTTATTCCATTTTTCTAAAAAATGAAGATAACCTGCGGTTATCAAAAGCATAAAAGTATATATGAATAATATTATTTAGAGAATGGTATCTCGGCAAAAATTGATTTTACCATCTCCGTATAATGACTTAGTTTTTTTGTCTTGGTAATTTTTTTTCTGATTTTATCTGAATTTTCAAAAATTACGGCGAGATAACGCCAAATTCCCTTTAAACGGCCCAGGATATGAGAGTCACCGCATAAACGTCCTTGATACTGTCGTAACAGATCAGCTAAAAAACCTTCTATTATATCTCTATCGCTGTCGCTTTTCAAGTACAATCCCCCTGCTTTGAGCCCGGCACTTAGAAAGGGGTCAGCAATGAGGCCTCTACCCAACATAAGGCGCTTTACTCCCGGCAGACGTTGATGGACCTGGCTGTATGAGCCATAGTCAGTAATATCACCATTATAGATTAGACGGTGACGGGTCAGAGACTGGCAGTTATGAAAGGCCTCAAGATCGGCGCGGCCTTTATACATTTGGCGGCCGAGACGAGGGTGAATAATTATTTCGGTCAGGGGATATTGATCCAGAAGGGGTAACAGTCCGTAAAGCTCTGCGGCGGAATCAAGACCCAGCCTGGTCTTGATGGAAATTTGCTCTGGATAGCGGGCTGTTACAACATCCAGCACTCGGCAGATTTGCTCCTGGTGCGGCAGAAGCCCGGAGCCCCTCTTTTTTCTTGTTACCATGGGGCTTGGACAGCCCAGGTTCCAGTTAATCTCCGGCCAGCCGAGATCAAATATATGCTGGGCGGTGAAGAGAAAATCATTGGGGTCGTTACTCAATATCTGCGGAATTAGGTCCGTGTTCCTATTGTTTCCAGGGCTTATATCGCCCAGATAAGCCGGCTTTAGCCGCCGAGTACCATTGGCCGCGCTCAACGAACTTATGAAGGGCGCCATGGCCCTGTCCACTCCTTTAAAATAGCGCAAGAAAGTGGTGCGGTAGATACAATCGGTTATTCCCTTCAATGGGGCTAAGTAAATTTTCATTGGTAGATAATGGTTGACAAACAAAGGTCTGTAAATATAAATGATGCAACTATTATTGTTTAAGGGGGTTGGTGGAAAATGAATGAATTACAACGGCAAGTTACCATAATTACTTCTCTCGGTAAACGCTATTCAGGCCGTATTGATATCCCTAATTCCGCTCTGCGGACAACGGATTTATTTAATAGTTCCAGTATGTTCTGGAAAAATCAGCAGCAGACCAGATATTTTAAAGATTCACTCCTTCTCCATGATGCGCAGCTCATGCTCTCCGGCGGTGCCCTTTATGAAAGTTATGGCAACCTGCAGCTCAGATTAGGTGCCATTATCGCCTTTTATGATGAATTCACCACCCTGGGTTGTGATGATGAACGGGCAAGGATGAAAAATATTCAGACCAAAACCGGAGAACAAAACTCAAATATCAAGATTATTGCCAACACCATGGGCAATTCATATTTTGAAATAAGCGGCGCGGTACAGAAAAAATCCCATGACCGTTTTCTGCCGTTACAGAAGGCGGCCATCGTTGAAATAATCAAGAAAGAAGATAAATGGTTTAAAAGACCGTTTAACCTGAACTCTAATTTTATCGGCGTTAATACCAGCTATATTGAGGCCGTTGACGTCACTGTCCCCTCTTGATTATGTTGAGTGCCATTCGCCAGGAACTTAAAGAGCGGGAAAAAGATTTTCTGCGGCCAGCGGCCTGCCTCAGCGCTGCCGCTATTCGCCGCCGGGCTGACGAACAGGGCGGCTATCGCTTAGATTTTGCCACCGATGCCGACCGTATTCTACATTCCAAGGCCTACACCCGTTATATAGATAAAACTCAAGTTTTTTATATGGTCAGGAATGATCATATTACCCATCGGGTGCTGCATGTTCAGTTAGTATCTAAGATCGGCCGTACCATTGGCCGTTTTCTTGGCCTGAATGAGGATCTCATTGAGGCCATTGCCCTGGGGCATGATATCGGCCACCCGCCCTTTGGTCATGACGGTGAAAAGATTCTCTCAAAAATATGCCGCCAGCACAATTTGCCGTATTTTCTG
>JAJSAA010000008.1 GCA_024274995.1 Deltaproteobacteria bacterium | reverse complement strand
GAATTATAGCCGATCTCCCGGATGGTATCCCTGACAATCTGCGGCATATCCACCCAGGCTGAGGTGGTAATTTCCCCGGCAATCACCACCATGCCGGTGGTTACCATGGTTTCACAGGCCACCCCGCTCGCGGGATCCTGGGCTAACAGGCCGTCTAAAACAGCATCTGAAATCTGATCCGCGACTTTATCGGGATGGCCCTCGGAAACAGACTCCGAGGTAAAAAAATAATTATTTTCACTCATTTATATATCCTTTGTAATTTACCCGCCGGGGCGGGAGGTTGGTATGTTCAAAACCTGGGTGGTTAATCGTTTATTAACCGGAGCTGGAATGTTAAAAGTTGCCGCCAGACGGACAATCTCACCGTTTATGGCCTCGATTTCCGTGCCTCGCCCCTGTCGGACATCCTGCAGCATGGAGGAGATATTGCCCTCGGTGGCCCGGCAGACAGCCAGCGTCCGCCCCACGGGATCAGGGCTGATCTTAACGCCGCAGGCCTCTGCCACTGCCGCGGCCTCCAGAACTGCCAGCCGCATCGTTTCCCGAGCCTCCGGCAGGGCCATTAATTTACCGTTGGGGCAGTCATAAATTGCCGTCAAGGCATTTACGCCCACATTAATCAATAATTTATCCCAGACTGCCGCTTCGATATCAGGGCTGATTTCAGCCGCCAGTCCGGCGGCATTAAATAGTTCAACCAATACCGCCAGGCGCTCATCCGCTGTCTGCTTCAAAAAACCAAAATGGGTAAAACCAGCCCCCCCAAAATGAACGACACCTGGTGCCGTAAGGGTCGCGCCCATGGCCGTTACGGCCAGGGCCCAGGAGCTGCCGGATAAATTTCGCAGAATCGGCAAATGGCACAGGCCGTTCTGCATAGAAACTAACAACGGCCCTTCTTTAATAAGAGGGGCCGTTCGCGCCAGAGCGCTGACTACATCAGCTGATTTTACACATAATAATAAAGCCTCGGAGTCGGCTGTCGCGGCGGGTTCCGTTGTTGCCCGTACCGCATACACCTGCCGCTGACCGCCCTCTGACAGGCAGACCCCGTTCCGGTTAAGAAGCGTTGCCCGGGAGACCTTGTAGTCAAGGAGAGAAACCTGGTGTCCGGCCTTAGAGAGCAAGGCCGCCAGCAGGCAGCCAAGGGCTCCGGGCCCGACAATGGTAATTCGCACCTTTTACCTATGCTGAGCGCCAGGAATTATTTTGCTCCCTTTGGGGCGGCATCCTTGACAACCTTGGCCTGTTCAATAATCACATCGTATTTATAGCCGGAGCCAAAATCCTTATCAGCTTCCACTACCCCAGTAACGGTAACTATATCACCCTTGGCGGCTATATCCTGGGTGGTTATCACCAGATCGTGAGTATTCTGCATGGGGTTGCCGGTACCATCCTGAATATGAATCCAGTTTTTACCCATAATGTTTTTAGAGATCTTAACCACCTGGCCTCGTATCACAATATGCTTTGCGTTCAAGGCCTTGCGCTGGGCATAAAGCTCTCCCACGGTATGGGCGTCGGGGCCGGTTGCCTTGGTGATCTTTAAATTTTTAAAGGGTACGATACTGCCGGCTGAACCGCCGGAACTCATGGCCGCAGCCCCGCTGCCAGCCGCGGCAGCCGAGGCAAAATCACCCGCCGCTTTATCACCGGCCCGCAGAACGCCGGAGGCGAAAATAATCTTGTCAAAGGTTTTCCCCAGTGTCTTGCTGGTAAAATTCTCCATTACCGAACCGCCCTGCAGAGTAACCTCCTCGCCAACCTTCAAGTCAGACTTGGGAATCGCGGCCCAGATACCGTCCTTGGAACCATCATCTAAGCGAATATAGGTATAGCCGCTGGCATCCTTTACCTCCAGCACCTTGCCCTTGACCGGGCTGGCCGTAGCCGCCGGGGCCTGAGCTATGGGTTGGGCCGGAACCGTGGAAGTGACAGCCGCCGGGGTCTTCTTCTGCTCCGCCTTCTTCTGGTTGTTGCCGCAGGCCGCCAATGAAATTGCCATGGTTAAACCGGTAAAATAACAAACAAATTTTTTCATTTTCATGATAGACTTTCTCCTGATTTTATTAATTACTGTTTGAACTGTAGAATTTAGGCAGCAAGATCCATCCCAACAATTACTTTTCTGTAATTCCTTGTAGTTTGCCCGACAAGGTAGATAACACAATAGTACAGAATTTTTTTATACCATTATTTTTTCTGAAAGGCAAAGCTCAACTTATCATTTTTCAAACCGACCTTCACAATGCCGCCCTGCCGCAGACGGTCGAAAAGAATCTCATCGGCCAGGACATCGCCGATCTCCTTCATAATTAGCCGGGCCATCGGCCTGGCCCCGTATTCAGGGCTGTAGCCCTTAGTCGCCAGCCAGCCCCGAGCCCGGCCGCT
>JAJSAA010000115.1 GCA_024274995.1 Deltaproteobacteria bacterium | reverse complement strand
AGGAGCGTGGGAACGAGAACGAGAAGAGAGAAAAGAATCTGACTCCAGCCTGCAAAGATCCCTCGTTCCCACGCTCCCGCGTGGGAACGCATACGGAAGCAAATGATGCCGGCTGATATAAATAGTTACTCTAAAAGTAACAATAAATACAGGTTATAACTATTCAGCAGTGTCAAGAAATAATCAGCGGTAAAGGAGATAAGCGTGAATCCTGAACATCAAATTATTGCCAAATCATATCGTAACGGTTTGATTATAAAATGCGGGCTTTTTTTCACCATTGGTCTGATTCTAACCGCCGTCATTCTCTATCTTTCCGCTCAACAGCCCTTGGGGCCGTCATACCAGCAGAGTTTTGCCCGTCTGGCCCATCTAAAACATGAAATGCTGATAAAATCAATTATCATCTACTCTATTCTCAGCCTGTTGATAATAAGCGGGGTAATATTTATAACCGTTATTTATTCTCATCGAGTGGTGGGGCCTCTGGTTGGCTTGAGACGGATAATCAGAGCGATGGCGGCTGGAGATTTGACTATGGCCGCCCACTTCCGGGAAAAAGATGCCATCATTACGATTGCAGATGCCATTAACGAACTGCGCGACTCATGTCGGGCAAGGATATTGTCAATCAGCCGGGAAACCGATGAGATAGAGAAACTTTTGAACTCTAACCCGGAAGACCTTGGTGCCGAATTAACGAAAAAGGCTCTGCGGATCCAGGAGCTTTGCTGCAAAACGGAGCGGGAATAAGGGGGGTCCCTTAAGGGATGCCGGCCTTTTACATGGAGCGATAATGTCTTTAGTCTGTCGGGTTATAATTATCTACGGGGTTCTCCTGATCGCGGTCTCGGCCTTCAGCCGCGATGGTGGTGCTCATGACTTCAGTCGTGAGCAATGCCGGATATGTCATGTCGGTAATGACCGCCCCAGCCGTTACAACCTTACCACCTCTGTTACCAGGAGTTGTCTGACTTGCCATCAGAATATTTTCGATGAAGGATATATGCATCCGGTGGACATAAAGGCTGATGATGTTCATGTCCCCATAGATTTTCCCCTGTCAAGCGCTGGTCTGATGACCTGTATTACCTGCCATGATGTACACTCGGTGGCGAGAAATAATTTTGGCCGTAAAACCCACTTTCTCCGCCGTCAGGTACAGGGGAAGGCTTTCTGTGATATCTGTCATCTGAATACCATGCGTGTTGCCAACGCTCATGAACCGGTTTTTAATAAAGCCCATTTTACCTCCAAATATATTGTTAATAACACCGGGAACACCATTGACGTTATGAGTCGAGACTGTATCTCATGCCATGATGGCTCCGTTGGCTCGTCGGTGGAACTTAGGGCGGGTAATTGGCGGCATAGCACAAATTTCTTAAAATTTGATGACGGCGGCATGCATCCCATCGGGATGAATTATGAGGTAACGCGCCGTAAAAACTGGAAGGCGGCCTTAAAGCCAATTGACATGGTAGATAAAAGGATCAGGTTTTTTGGCCGAGGCCATAATAAAATGGGATGCGGCTCCTGCCATGACCCCTTTTCCAGGTCTAAAAATAAACTGGTTATTAGTAATGTTGGCAGTAAACTTTGTCTTGCCTGCCACGGAATGGCCAAATAAAAGGTAATGATTATGAATAAACGAAAAATCTATTACATCAAAAACAGCGCTCAGAGTAAGTTTATTTTCCGTTTTACCAGTATATCTATAATTGGTGGTATACTGGCGCTGACGGCCTTTAATTATCTGGCCTACAAGAAAATTGACTCTGTTTTATACTCCATGCGTATGCCGCGTATATCTCCCGGTAATCTGCTGTGGACAGAGATGCTCTACTCTAATCTCTTTGTCATTTTCTTTACCCTGATTGTATTTTTCATCCTGGCGAGAGGACTTTATAACAAAATCCATGGGCCGTTAAAAAAACTCAACAATGATATAAAACGTATGAGTTCCGGTGATTTTGATAAAAATATCGCCTTGCGCCATAAGGACGAATTTTTGGACTTTGCCGAGGAACTCAACGCCATGTCCCACGAATTAAATAACCGTTTTAAGGCCATGCGGGAGGCGGGGGCAGAAATTGAACGGGCGGCGGAAAGGTTGGACGGCGTTAGGGAGCGGGATGAACAACAGATGGCCAAAATAAAAGATGAGTGTGCTAAACTTTCCAGTACAGTAAAATCATTCAAGATCTAATCTTCTCCTGCAAGTTTGCTTATCAATATAGATATGAAGACAATAATTCCAATTCTTTTAGTCATCTTTTTATATCCGGTTCAGGCCCTGGCAATTCACAATGATGTTAATAAGACTAAATGTCTTGACTGCCATGTTACCTTGCCTTTTGACCGTGCCGACCTGGCTTACACCGCCCAGGTCGGGGATGTGTGTCGTAAATGCCACAAAAAATTCCCCTGCAATGATAATAATAAACAATTCGCCCATCCCATGAATGTTAAACCCAGTATGAGCATCCCCGTTGATATGCCCCTTGACGCTGAGGGCCGCCTGACCTGTATAACCTGTCATTCCTATCATGCCGAGTTCTGGGATGCTGAATACAGCAGTAAATTCTTATTGCGGCGTCCCAGGGGAATCAGGCTCTGTT
>JAJSAA010000114.1 GCA_024274995.1 Deltaproteobacteria bacterium | reverse complement strand
GAAAAATATGAACAAGACAAAAACAGCGGTTATCTTTCCCGGTCAAGGCTCACAATATGTTGGTATGGGGCGGGAGTTAGCCGAAAATGATAGTGCGGCAATGAAGATTATGACTATGGCTCAGGAGGTCAGCGGCCTGCCTATCGTCGATTTATGTTTTAAAGGCCCCATGGAAGAATTAACTAAGGCGGAGAACCTGCAGCCAGCAATGACGGCGGTCAATATGGTCTGCTGGCAGGCGGCCGTTAGGGCCGGCTTACGGGCCGATTATTTTGCCGGCCATTCATTGGGGGAATATTCCGCCCTGTGGGCGGCCGGAACCTTGAGTGCCGAGGATGCCATCCAGCTGGTGAGCAGCAGGGGCCGGATAATGGCGGCGGCGGGTGCCAAAAATCCCGGCGGTATGCTGGCCATTCTTGGCCTTGATATCGAGACGGTGGGGGCTATTCTGACCCGGATGAATTGCAGCGGGGAAATCAGTATCGGTAATTATAACTCCAGTCAGCAAATCGTGGTCTCCGGGACGGCAACGGCAGTGCGCAGAGCCGGGGAACTGGCAGTTGAACAGGGCGGTAAGGCAATTCCTCTGCCGGTCAGTATTGCCAACCATAGTCCGCTGATGGCAGCGGCGGTGCCGAAATTTGAGAAGATATTAAAGGCTGCAACGTTGCGGGAACCTCAGACGCCGGTCTTGTTTAATGTCACAGCCGCCAAAGCCGCAGACCCCAATGAGATCAGAGCGATAATGGCCCGTCAGGTGGTGTCCATGGTGCGCTGGCTCGACATAATTAATGCATTACGGGCCCAGGGAGTTAAAACCTTTATCGAGGTGGGCCCTAAAAAGGTACTCAGTGGCCTGATGAGGCGTATACTGCCCAGGAGGGGGGATTGGGTCTGTTGCCAGATTGACAGCCTGGCAAGCCTGAATAATTGTCGGCGGGATTTTCCTGCCCTGTTTGAGGCTTGACAAATTTGCCAGACAAAGGTATTCTAAGAAATTCTGCAATTTTGTCAGATGTGCTAAAATCAAGATTTTGGTGTTGTTTGTTTTATACATCACGCTGAATAGTTAATAGAAAATAATGTTTGATAATCTCTCCGACCGCTTAGAGGAGGCCTTTAAAAAACTCCGCGGACACGGCAAACTCTCTGAAGATAATATAAAAGATGCCCTGCGTGAGGTGCGTCTGGCCTTGCTGGAAGCCGATGTCAACTTCAAAGTAGTTAAGGAGTTCATCGCCTCCCTGACTGAGAAGGCGGTGGGCCAAGAGGTGCTGCGAAGCCTGTCACCAGGGCAGCAGATCATCGGAATTGTCCACGAAGCCTTGATAGACCTGCTCGGCGGTGAGTCTGTTGGCCTTCAGTTAGGCGGTTCCTCGCCGGCAATTATTCTGATGGTAGGCCTGCAGGGTTCCGGCAAAACGACCTCCTCCGCCAAGCTCGCCAAGCTCCTTAAAAAGAAGGGGCGGCGGCCCTATCTGACTCCGGCGGATGTCTATCGACCAGCGGCTATTGAACAGCTGCGGATACTGGGTGAGAGCATTGAGGTGCCGGTACATCCCTCCAGGGCCGACCAGGATCCGGTGGATATAAGCCGCAACGCGGTGCTGGTTGCCCAGCATGAGAATTATGACACGGTAATTATTGATACCGCCGGCCGTCTGCATGTCGATGAAAAATTGATGGCAGAGCTGGTGCGAATCAAGGAAGCGGTACAACCGGCAGAGATTATGCTGGTGGCCGACGCCATGACCGGCCAGGATGCGGTCAGCGTTGCCGAACAGTTTCATCAGCAGCTGAATATCAGCGGCGTTATTCTCTCCAAGATGGAGGGCGATGCCAGGGGCGGGGCAGCCCTGTCCATCAAAAAGGTAACCAGTTGCCCCATAAAATTTGTTGGTACCGGTGAGGGCCTGGAGGCTCTTGACGTCTTTCATCCTGACCGTCTCGCCTCCCGTATTCTGGGAATGGGTGATGTCCTCTCCCTGATTGAAAAGGCCGAGGAGGTCGTCGACAAGAAAGAGGCGGCCAGGCTGGCCAAAAAGCTGCAAAAGGATGCCTTTACCCTCGGCGATTTCCGAGATCAGATCCAGCAAATAAAGAAGATGGGCAGCCTGGAACAGATTATGGGTATGATACCAGGCATTAACAAACTCAAAAAGATGAAGGATATGCCCAAGCCGGATGAACGGGAACTGGGCAAGGTGGAGGCGATTATCAACTCCATGACTGACAAAGAACGGCGTCGTTATCAGATTATTAACGCCAGCCGTCGTAAACGTATTGCGGCGGGTTCCGGCACTACAGTGCAGGATGTCAACAAGGTATTAAAAAGTTACAGCGAGATGCTGAAGATGATGCGCAAGATGCGGGGGCCTAATATGGGCGGCGCGGCCGCCAGGCTGACCGGCAAAAAGAGACGCAAACGGCCTAAAGGGCTTTTCCGCTGAGTTGTTTTGGCAGGGCTGGACATTTCTGACCTGCCCCGAAGCAGGCGGATCTGGAGCACATCCGGGCGTTCATGAAACGCTCGCATACGATCCTAATCGTACCGCTACATTTCGAGATGTTATAAAGTCAAGAGTGTGGTTTATTGAGCGCTTACGTTACATTAATATACAAATTATAACTGGAGAGCATGTAATGGCAGTAAGAATCAGATTAAGTCGGCTGGGCCGCAAGAAGAAACCCTTTTATAGAATTGTCGTGCAAAATTCCGAGGCCAGTCGTAATGGTAAGTTTCTGGAAATTGTTGGCACCTATGACCCTCTTAAATCCCCGGCTACCGTTAATATTCAGTATGATAAAGTTGCCTCCTGGATGGCCAAAGGCGCTTTACCCACTACCACGGTGAAGAGCCTGTTTAAGGCCCATCCAGCCCCAGCGGCGGCCGAGTAATCTCTCTCTTTGCTATGAAGGATTTGGTTAGTTTTATTGCCAGAGCCCTGGTCGACAAGCCCAAAGAGGTGCGGGTCGATGAGGTCGATACTGACGGAATGATTCTTGAGGAACTGCGAGTTGCCCAGGATGATCTTGGCAAGGTTATCGGTAAACAGGGCCGCACGGCAAGAGCCATCAGAACATTGCTCAGCGCTTCGGCCCGGAAAGTGGATAAACGAGCCCGCCTTGAGATTATCGAATAGCTTCTGCTCCATCCACAATGGATAGCGGGAGAACCTCATGACCACACGCATAGAACTCGGCAAGATAGTTAAGGCCCACGCCATCAAAGGCGAAGTTAAGGTTCTGCCCTTCTCTGGAGTAGCAGAAGACTTGCTTGCCATGACCGAAATTGAGCTGCGTCATGATGGCGAGACAGTTGTTTTCAAGCTGGAGAGAATCCGCCCTCAAGGTCGTTTGGCAATTATGCAGTTAGCGGGGGTTGCAGGCCGTAGTATGGCTGAAGATCTGGTTGGCAGCGAGGTGTGGGGTGATGAAGATTCACTGCCGAAACTTGGCACTAATGAGTTCTACTGGCATGAGATGGAGGGCTTAGAGGTTGAAACCGCTGCCGGCCAAAGACTGGGGCGGGTACAGTCCTTATTGGCCACCGGAGCTCATGATGTTCTGGTTATCAGCGATGGCAACAGTGAGTACCTGGTACCGGCCATAAATGAGCTTATGGTCAGCCTTGACAAGCAGGCTGGGGTACTGGTCATTGATCCGCCGCCCGGCCTGCTGGAAATCAATCGTTTTTGATGCGTTTTGATATTATGACTATATTCCCTGATCTGCTGGAATCCCCCCTTAATGAGGGTATTATCAGACGGGCCAGGGCAGCCGGTATTCTGGAGATTAAGAGCCATAATATCCGGGACTTTGCCCTTGATAAGCATGCCATGACCGATGATCGGCCCTTTGGCGGCGGTGAGGGCATGGTGATGAAGCCGGAGCCTCTCGCTGACGCTCTACAGACGGTGAGCGCTGAACGGGCCGGCGGCCATGTGGTGCTTCTGAGTCCCCAGGGGCGGCCCTATAATCAGGCTTTGGCCGCCGAGCTGGCTGAATATGAACATCTGATTCTTATTTGCGGTCGTTATGAGGGGATAGACGACCGCCTGGCAGATTATATTGATGAAGAGGTATCCATAGGAGATTATGTCCTTACCGGCGGTGAGCTACCAGCCATGGTACTTATTGACTCCATAAGCCGTCTGTTGCCAGGTGTGCTGGGATGTGAGAACTCCGCCAGCCGAGATTCCTTCAGCTGCGGGCTGCTTAAACATCCACAGTTTACCCGGCCGCGGGTTTTTGCCGGCCGTGAGGTACCCGAGGTTTTGATGTCCGGCGATCATCAGGCCATCAGGCGTTGGCGGCTGGCCCAGTCGGTTAAACGAACAAGGGTGAGAAGGCCTGATTTACTGGCCGGGGCGCAGTTCAGTGCCGAAGAGTTAAAGGATTTAAGAGCCGAGGGCATTGAGACCAGCGGTCTGCGGCCGGAGACTACCGAGGTTAGACTCGACGTAGCCCTGGTGCATTACCCGGTCTGTAATAAAAATAAAGAGATTATCGGTTCAGCAATAACCAATCTTGATCTCCATGATATTGCCCGGGCTTCGGCAACCTATGGGGTAGGAACCTATTATGTGGTTACCCCCTATGAAGATCAGCAACGCCTCGCTATGGAGATTATAGAACACTGGCGGCAGGGCTTTGGGGCCGTTTATAATCCCGACCGGGGTCAGGCTCTGGCCAAGGTAGCGGTGGTCGACAGTTTAGAGAGCCTTTTTAAGGAGGCCGGGAACCGTGGCAGTCGTTATCATGTCATGGCAACCACGGCCGCTCACGGTGCGGCAACCATAGGTTACAATCAGGCCAGGCAGCGCGTGGCGGCCGGAGAACGAACGCTTTTGCTCTTTGGCACCGGCTGGGGGCTGGCGGCAGAGATTATGTCCCAGGTTGATGATGTCTTGCCGCCCCTGGGTGGTAAAGGCTATAATCATCTCTCGGTACGTTCAGCGGTCTCCATCATCCTGGATCGTCTGCTGGCCAGCGAATAGCAGTTTTTGTGTTTTTGTGTTTTTGTGTTTTTGTGTAAGCGCTCCTGATCGTACCGCTCTTATTCCGAGATGTTATAAAGTCAAGAGTGTGGTTTATTTAGCGCTTACAGACGTAATATTTCTACCAATAAGAGGTAAAACAGGATTGTAATGACCATATTGACTTCACAGAGGGTCTTGAATAGTAACGATTTTTTGTAACTTATATAGTAACTGTTTAGCTGCACTCCACATTCGCCTATTTATGGCTTCTTGAGTAACACAAGTACGCGGCGAAACCATAAATGAGCAAATCTAAAGCACATCTAAGCAGTTACAGCTCAGAGTTTAGGGCAATTTACAGTCAGACCTAAACAGTTACCTTATCTATAAAATTAAAGGTGGTAAAGATGGCAACAGTACTTGATCAAATGGCAAGAGAGAATATGCGCTATGATATTCCAGTGTTTCGTCCTGGAGATACCGTTAGTGTTCATTTAAGAATTATAGAGGGCGCCAAAGAAAGAATTCAGATATTCAAAGGCGTGGTAATTGCTCAACGCCGGGGCAAAATGGGGGCCTCTTTCACCGTTCGCAAGATGTCGCACGGGGTTGGTGTTGAGAAGTCATTCCCTTTTCATTCTCCCAAAATAGATAAGATAGAGGTTGACAATCTGGGGCGGGTGCGGCGTTCTAAACTTTATTTTCTTCGTGAGTTGCGAGGTAAGGCGGCCCGGATTAAAGACCGTAATATATAAGGTTAAGGTTATGAGGGGGGGGAACGGCACGGCTGTTCAGCAGAGCTTATTCCCTGCCCTGCGGGAGACCGACCGTTTCTCCTTTGAGCGCGACTTAGCTCGTCGGGGCTTTCAGACAATTGCCGGTACTGATGAGGCCGGGCGTGGGCCTCTGGCTGGCCCCGTGGTTGCGGCCAGCGTTATTTTACCGGTTGATTGTGATTATCAGCAGTTTAATGACTCCAAAAAATTAACGGCTAAAACACGTAACCATCTCTATGATGTCCTGCGTGATATGGCTGTATCCATTGGAATCAGCATTATTACTGAGACCATTATTGACCGAATCAATATTCTGCAGGCCTCACTACTGGCCATGAAGAAGTCTCTTGAGGCTCTAACGGTGCCGCCCGATTTTGTTTTGGTTGATGGTAAGTTCCCGGTTCCGGCCGCTATCTCTCAACAAGCCCTCGTCAAGGGGGATTCCCGCAGCGCCTCCATCGCAGCTGCTTCTATTATTGCCAAGGTAACCAGAGATGAAATAATGGTTAAATATCATCGGCAATATCCTCAATATAATTTTTGTAAAAATAAGGGCTATCCCACCGCCGAACATCGCCGGGTTCTGGCCGCTGAGGGGCCCTGTCCCCTGCATCGCCGGAGTTTTGCCGGGGTTAAGGAGTTCTTTATATCAGGCCCTGATTCTAAGCCATGAGCGGTTATCGTCTCAGCCTTGGCCGTGAGGGTGAACGGCTGGCCAGTCTGTATTTACAGAAATCAGGTTATCGCATAATAGAACGTAATTTTCGTTTTCGGGGCGGTGAAATAGATATAATTGCCCGGCAGGGGGAGTACCTGATCTTTATTGAGGTCAAGACCCGTTCTACCTTGGCTTACGGGGCACCGGCAGCGGCAGTGGATGCCCGTAAACAGCGGCAAATTATTCAGACCGCCAGGTTTTACATGGCTAAACACCAGATCAAAGAGGTGGCAATGCGTTTTGATGTGGTTGCCATTCTCCTGCCTAAGGGCGGCAAGGCATTAATCGAGTTAATTCCTCATGCCTTTACGGCCTGAGGCGTTTGTTGATTGCAGCTCTAAGTTACGATTTATAGTTCTGGGTAGTTTTTGGGCCTTGCCTAAATAGTTACGTTGATTGTTTAAATGAGGTGTGACGTGCTTTCTCGTTCCCACGCTCCCGCGTGGGAACGTACACGGAGAGCTAAATGATGGGTAGAAGCCGCTACAAAATAACTGTCCCAGAAGCACCACATTTTATCACCTTAACGGTATTACAGTGGATTCCAGTTTTCACACGT
>JAJSAA010000113.1 GCA_024274995.1 Deltaproteobacteria bacterium | reverse complement strand
ATGGCGAAATAGGGGCTGGTAAAGGGCTGATGAGAGCACTTTGCCGACAAGAAATTATTGAGATCAAGAGAGCGGCAGCTACCAATAAAAAAGGAATCCACCGACCATAAAGATATTCAGTCTTAGACCGAGACATAGTACTCCAACCCCTGGTTATTTTACCCATTTTTTACCAATCTTCATTTTACGTTTTACGTTTTACGTTTTACGTTTAAGAGGCAAACAGTCCCCTCCCGCGAATTCAGCCAACTCCGTCATTTAACCAACATTGGGCAGCCATAAAGACGTAACTATTGGCAGCTGTACCCCCTCTTGGGAGTCTACGCTTACCTCGTCCGTTGCGCTTAAACGGTTACATAGAGGCAAAGAAGAGGGCAGCACAAAATCCGGCTATTCTAACAGAGACAACGAGAAAAGGCAAGGCAGGATAAAAATCCGGGTACAGATAATTCTATACCCGATGCGGCTTGCGCCATTTAGGAGAGAAAGCGTAAATCACAATGGGCCCGGCGGCAAAGACCTCAGGAGTTCTGGCCAGAACAACCAGCAACAGTCCCAGAGCAAAACAGAAAAATATCTCCAGGGGAGTTAATGAAAAGATAATTTGATTAAAATGAATCCAATTCACCACGAAGAGACACATAAGAACAGCGGCGACAATCATCACCAGCATAGACAGCCAGGGAACAGGGAACAAAACGGATGCCACCACCAGCCAGGCACCGGCCGGACTGGGTAGCCCCCGGAAAAAACCGGCCGGGGTAATGTCCTTGGAACGTCCATAATCATAGAGCCGGATAATGGTGGCCAAAAAATAGCCTGCCCCCAAGGCCAGGGCCAGAGGCCGCCAGTCATTCACCGCCACCGCCAGAACGGCAGGAGCCAGCCCGAAACTCACCATATCAGCAATGGTATCAAACCGTTTGCCAAAGTTGCTTGACACCCCCAGCTTACGGGCCACAGCCCCATCGCCGAGATCAAACAGCATGGCGGTTAAAACAGAAACCGCCCCCAGGGCAAAATGGCCATGGGCGGCCAGCCAGATTGCCAGAATACCACAAAGCACATTACACAAGGTAATCAATTGCGGAACCACCATCTGCATCATAGCCCACCATTTCGGCGGCACGGCCCGTATTCCAACTGACATGGAGGCCAGCACCGCAGCCAGCCCCAGCAGCAGATTACCCACCAGATTAAAGGCTGGTAGTGAAAAAAGGGCTGCGAGACCAAAAAACAATTTAGCAACATTCTGTGAGAAGGCCTTTCGCTTGCCGAATTGATTAGCCCCCCGCCCCTGGGAGCCACGCATAAAGGTTGAGCATATATCCAGAAAGAGGAGTAAATAAAATATTGGTTTGACGATATAAGGCAGGAAAAGGCCAAGGGTACTATAAGTGATTACTTTATCCACCAGAGGGTCAAGTATCTTACCTTCATCACTCACCTGCCCGGTTTCCCTGGCCAAAGCGCCATCAACAATATCAAACGCAATGACCGTGCCGACAATCAGGATGGCGATAACCCCCATAACCTGCCAGGGGCAGGAAAAACGGGCCGCCAGTTCATAACGATAATACCAGATGAGCCAGCCGGGTACAAAGCATAACAGACGGCCAATAGTAACCTGATTGGGAGAAATCCCCAGATCATAGCCAATCCAGCGCACAAAACTGACAAAAAGACGTTTAAGCAAAGTTAACTCCAGAAACAGGGATTTTAACCCATCGAGCCTTAATTGATTTTTCCGCCAGGATAACGGTTCAGCGGATATACCACCCATGACACTACATCTGCAACACAACAGTTTACCACAAAAAACGGTCATAGTAACGACATAAAGGGCCGGGATGTCTAAAACTTTCTTTTTCTCAGACAACTGTACGCCTTTAACTATGTTTTGAATGTCGAAGGAAAAGAAGGGGTAAACTTCGTAACTCGACATTCGATATTCAAAATTCATAAAATCAAAACAATACAACCCAATACAAGCAGACACTGCCCCCGTCTTACAACGCGGCCTTATCCCCGGTTATGGGCGGCATTCTGTTATCCATTTTCTTCTTTCTTTTGCCAGAATTATAAATTGGATCATCAACATGATTATGGCAGGGCAGACAAAGCCCGACACGCAGAATACGATCCAGCTCCCGACGGTTAAAGGGCCGCATATCGGGGCGGAAGCCCTTCTGCAGGGCCTTGCCGTCAATGGTGACAAAGGCGTCAAGAGGCGGGGTCTCGCCGGTGGGGGTCTTTATACCTTCAGAGGCTGAGTCAAAATGCCATTTACCCTTATCCAGCCAGACCGTACCCCGGCCCAGCCCCAGGGTCTTGGGACTGCGGTGGCAGGCACTGCATGAGCGGGCCTGGGCCTGGGTGGTATGGGGGTCAATGGCCGCCATGGTGAACGAGTAAAAAGAACCGCTGAATTTACCCTTTTTATCCTTCAGGGTGACGATATCCTGACAGCCCGGAGTCACTGGCATGACCCGCCCGCCCCAGATCCCCAGAGCCGGCTGCTCATAACGAATATAGGAACGCCCCTCCTCCCACCAACCCGGTGTCTTCTTGAGGGTCAGTTTATCGAGATGGGTCTCGCTTAAATCCCTTTTCACATGACAGCCATAACACTGCGGCACCCAGGCGGAATGGCAGGCCTGACAGGACAAGCGGCGGTGCCCTTTAAAATCACAGACCCCGGCGAGGGGCTGCTTCACAAGGTGCTTTTTGCCATGCAGTTTATCGGTAAGAATTATCCGCCCATCCTTCTCTACCTTAATCTGCGGCAGACGATCACCCTTACGGGTCAAACCAGGATCGCGGCGCTGATGGCAGGTGGTACAGGATATTTCCAGTTGATCCTCAAAGTGGGCATAACGCTTGCCGTCCCCCATAATTTCCCGCCGCGTATGACAATCAATACAGGCCATCCCTTTTTTATAGTGAATATCGGGCGGTAATTTAAGGTAGAAACGATTACCAGGCAGACGCTGGGTTGAGAGCTTTCCCCCCTTGATGGGAGCACCGGAGCCCTCGGATTCATAGATGCCGGTATATGATATACCGATGCGGCCGCTACGATTATGGCAGCGCACACAATTTTTTATCGGCACCTTTTTATCAATCCAGGGATGGGCCTTTTTACGTTTCGCGGGCGGCAGATTGGGATTACCCTCATAGTGGCAGGCCGAGCAGCCGCCACCCTTCTCGCCAAAAAAACCGGGCAGGTCGCCCTTCTGCTTCCAGAGATGACAGGTGGCACAGAGTTTGCGGTAATAATCCAGGGCCAGAGAGTTTTCGTGAGTATCCATGAGCTGCTTAACCGAATAATCACCGTTCTGGTTCGGGGCCTCTCCCCAGTAATAACACAGAGTGGCAATAATCCCCCGGTTGGTGGCCATGAGGGAATTCTTGACCTCCGGCACCCGGATGGCATGACAGCCGTTCACCCCGCAGGTGCGGTCAACCACCCGCAAGTCCCCTGGATTTTTAACAATCCCCTTATGGGCCTTGGCCTTGGTAATGGCCAGCGGATCACCGAGATGACAGCTTGAACAGCCGATAACCTTGACATCATGAGCCGGATTAAGCTCCACACCCTTATGACAGCTCAGGCACATTTCCACCCGGCCGTTAACCGTCTCATAGAGATGGGCGGGGCGTTTGGTGAGATTTTCCTGGAAGATAAGGAAGGCGGTCAACATGAGAAGCAGGGCCAGGGCGATAAGACTGTTGGCGTGTTTTTTCATTGAGCCCTCCGGCGGCTGATAAAAATACTGCTGTCTCCAGGCAGATCATGAAGAACACCTGGTTCAAAATCATCCATTAGCCAAGCAGCCAGCTCTGAGCTTAAGTGACAACAGCCATTACAGGTATTAACCATCATATTAATATCATAGAGACGCCCCTTGACGGCAGAGGCCCGCCCTCCGGCATCGGGGAAATAATCATGAATAAGCAGCAGACCACCGGGCGCCGTCAGCCCGGCCGCCTTCTCCACCAGCTCCCCGGCCTCCCGACGGCCGTAGATATGGAGAAAGTTCCCTAACAATACTAGGCCAAAGGACTCATTAAATTCCTGCTGCCGAAAATCCCCCGGCTTGGTCTCGATACCCCGCCAATCCGCCGGGCGGGGATAAAGCTCAGCCGCCGCCCGTAAGACCTCCGGCAGTTCGTAGAGCAGCACCCGGCCGCCGCCGCCCCCCCCCTCTAACAGAGCCCGGCTCAAAGCCCCGCACCCACCGCCAATATCCAGGATCGACCCCTGCCAGCCAAGACCGGCCAGGATTTGTGCAATACCCTGGGCCTTGAGCCGGGCCAGGGCATCTAAGGCCCGGACATAATACAGGGTACGTCTCTCATAATCATCCGCGGCACTTAAAGCGGGGGCCAGGGGCTGCTTGCTTACCTTAGCGCTCAGTTTAGCCCAGGGAGTCTGCAGATAACGGCGATAGAGAAGAAAATCACCAAGATAGGATTCCCGGCCGCAGACAAGATAACGACGGGCGGGCCTGCTGTTATGCCACCCCCCTTCTCGATTTTCCACCAGCTCCAGGGCCTCCAGAGCAAGAAGCAGGCGCTCCAGCTCCGATGCCCGGCAGTTCGCGGCTGCGGCTAAAACATCCAGGGCAGTATTTTCCTCCAGCCGGGCAAAAAGTTCCAGCTCCAGGGCGGCAAACAAGACCTCGGACTGCCAGTAGGCGGTGGCCATATTCTCCAGAGGCAGCCAGTCAGGCCCCGTGGATATTGTTTCAGACATCCTCTTGATACCTCTGGGTTATGGGATAACGCCGGCCACAGCCAAAGGCCTTGGCGGTCAGCCGCAGACCAATGGCGGCCTGCTGCCGCTTATGCTCATTTATATTGACCCGGCGCACCACGTCCTTGACCACCCCGGCCTCAAAGCCCTGGGCGGCAATCTCGGCCATAGTTTTGTTTTCCTCGAGATAGCTGAAGAGGATGGGATCTAATATCTCATAGGGCGGCAGATCATCATCATCCCGCTGATCGAGGGCCAGCTCGGCCGAGGGCGGCCGCCGGAGGATATTGGCCGGAATCACCTCTCTATCCCGATTGACATAACGGCAAATGTCATAGACCATGGTCTTGGGAACATCGGAGATAACGGCCAGACCGCCACTCATATCACCGTAAAGGGTACAATAGCCCACGGCCAGTTCAGATTTATTGCCAGTGGAGAGCAGCATATGACCAAACTTATTAGAGAGAGCCATGAGCAGACTGCCGCGGATACGAGCCTGGAGATTTTGCTCGGTGACATCCTCGGGCAGCCCGGCAAATAAAGGGCCAAGAGTCTGCCGTTCAACGGTAAAGATATCGTTGATAGCCAAAATCTCAAAATTAATCCCCAGGTTAAGAGCCAGGGCCCGGGCATCGCTGATACTCTCAGGTGCGGTATAGGGCGAGGGCAGAGCCACGCCAAGAATATTCTCCGGCCCGAGAGCCCGGGCGGCGATAACGGCGCAGAGCGCGGAATCAATGCCGCCGCTAAGCCCCAACACCGCCGATTTAAAGCCGCATTTCCGTACATAATCAGCGGTTCCCATGCTCAGAGCCTCCAGGGCGAGACGCTCCGGCGGCGTATTCCGGCAGGTAATTTCAGGCCCGGCGCTCTGGGACCGGAGCAGGCTGTCCACGACAATCATATCCTCCCGGAAACCAGCGGCCATGGCCGCCGGACTGCCATCCGGGTTCAGGGCCAAACTGTGGCCGTCAAAGAGTAGCGAATCCTGGCCGCCCACCTGATTGACATAGAGCAAGGGCCGGCCGGTGCGGCGACATAGACGACGAAAAAATTCCACCTTGGCGCCGCATTTTCCAAGGCTGAAGGGAGAGGCGGCAATATTTATCAAAATATCCGGGCTACCCGCCGGAGATGCCAGGAGGTCGGTCAGGGGATCGGCGGCGTAACGACGGGCTGGTACGCCCTGTACTCCGCCGCCGAGGGCGACAGGCTCCACCCCCTGATAATTAAAAATATCCTCACAGACGGTTACCCCCAGCTTAATACCGGCCAAATCAAAAATGACCGACTGGCGGCCAGGCTCAAAATAACGGGCCTCATCAAAGACATCGTAGGTGGGTAGCAGACGTTTATGATTCCATTGCCGCCGTCCCTGGTCGTACAACAAGGCGCTGTTATGGAGGGGGCGGCCCGCGCCGCTGTCCTGATGCCGGGTCACCACCCCGCAGAGTACGGCAATGCCCTCTATTGCCGCCAGCATTTCATCTAAGGCCGCCTGCTGGTTCTCCACAAACCCCCGGCGCTCTAATAAATCCTGGGGCGGATAACCGCTCACCGCCAGCTCAGGAAAAACAACAAGCCGGCAGCCCGCCGTCCGCGCCCTGGCGATCCAATGGCGCATCCGGCTTAAATTAAAGCCAAAATCACCAATAACGGGATTTATCTGGGCAAGAGCAATTTTCATATTTTCATATTTTCATAAAGTGTAATTTATTCAGCTGATTAGCCGGGCGACCCCGGCCTCTATCTTACAGGCGGCAGATATACCGGCCAATTAAATGACAATTACGAAAAATAAATATCTTATTACTGAAAGACCAAGGGCGAAAACGCCAGAAAAATTCTGTCCTCCGGCCTAAAACCATCAACCAGGTTAACGCAAAATTCGTAAGCGCTCAATAAACCACACTCTTGACTTTAAACCTCTCGAAATGTAAGCGTTTCAGGGACGCCCTACTGTGCGTAATTTAGTACCCCAATAATACCCCCTGTATATCGGGGTACTAAATTACGCACAGCAGGGTGTTCATGGAGCGCTTACCAAAATTCTAACCAGACATCACGGGGTTTATATAGCATATTTTTTGAGGCTGGGTTAGAATAATTTACCAGACTCGTTCACATCTTACTACCTGAGGAGACTAAAATATGCCCAAATATTTCGTCCTTGACACCAACGTCCTGCTTCATAACGCCGATGCCATTACCTCCTTTTCTGACAACTTCATCATCCTACCCATGACCGTCATTGAAGAATTGGACAACTTCAAATCCCACAGCGATGAATTGGGGCGCAATGCCCGCAGAGTTGTCCGCCATCTTGACGCCCTGCGAGCCAAAGGCAGGCTCGGTGAGGGGGTCAAGATGGACAATGGCGGCGTACTGCGTATCATTACCCACGAGCGGGAATCCGCCGTTGCCGGACTCGATATGTCGGTACCCGACAACCGCATCCTGTCGGTGGCTTACAAACTGCACAAAGACGGCAGTAAGGTCATTTTTGTCTCCAAGGATATCAACGCCCGCCTCAAGGCCGACGCCCTGGGGATTGAGGTAATGGATTTTGAAAAACAAAAGGTGAATTTTGACGAGCTATACACCGGTTACCGCACCATAACCGTTGCCGAACAGATAATTGATGAGTTTTATCAAAAGCGTGACATAGAGCCTCCCCAGGGCCTGGATTTACTGCCCAATGAATTTGTCCTCCTGAAAGACGAAATAAACGATAAGCACACAGCCTTGACCAGAACCAGTGCCCAGGGCCATTTAATCCAACTCGATCCCAACACGGATACGGTGTGGCAGATTAGGGCCCGTAGCAAAGAGCAGCGCATGGCCCTGGAATTACTAATGGATCCTGAGGTGCGGTTAGTGACCCTGGTGGGCCAGGCCGGAACCGGCAAGACCCTGATGGCCGTGGCCGCCGCCCTGGAATCAGTAATCAATTACAATCGTTACGATCGTATACTGGTATCCAGACCCATCGTCCCCATGGGTAAAGATATAGGCTACCTGCCCGGTGGCAAGGATGAAAAGCTGGCCAACTGGATGCAGCCCATCTTTGACAACCTGACCTATCTCCTCCAGCACGGGCAGGACAAAAAAGAACAAGGTGAAGTCTCTATCAAACACAAGATAGATAAACTAATCAGTGATAATATTCTGGAGCTGGAGGCCCTGACCTACATCCGCGGCCGTTCCATACCCCGCCAGTATGTAATCATCGACGAGGCCCAGAATCTTACCCCCCATGAAGTTAAAACCATCATCAGCCGGGCCGGCGAAGGCACCAAAATGGTACTCACCGGCGACCCCTATCAGATCGACAATCCATACCTGGATTCCAGCAGTAACGGCTTGACCTATACCGTGGAACGACTGAAGGAGCAAACCCTGCACGGCCATGTTACTCTTAAAAAGAGTGAACGTAGCGACCTGGCCGCCGCTGCCGCCGAATTTCTATAATCACCCCCGTTTGACTTTAAACCGTACAATTTTTACGCTGTTGGCGTAAATAATCAACAGGGCCCGGCGGCCTTCGCCCGCCAGCAATATTAATTTCTAATTTCGCGAAAAAGGAGATACAATCTTGGATTTTGAGCCAAAATGGATAGCTTGGGAGATTACCAGGCGCTGCAATCTGCACTGCGTGCACTGCCGTTCCTCATCCGAGTCGCAGGTACAGGGCCACCCTGATTTTTCCTTTGCCGAGGCCCGGAGGGTACTGGATGATATTTCATCTTACGCTTCCCCGGTTATCGTTCTCTCCGGCGGCGAGCCCCTGCTGCGGCCCGATGTCTTTGATATTGCCGAGTATGGCGGCAGCAAGGGGCTGAGAATGTGTCTCGCCACCAACGGCACCCTGGTAAACGAGGAAAAATGCGCCCAGATCAAGAAGGCCGAAATAAAGATGGTTTCTTTAAGCGTTGACGGCTCCACGGCCGGAGTACATGACAATTTCCGCAACTCACCAGGCGCCTTTGAAGCCACCATGAATGCCGCTCGCCTCTTCAAAGAAAATGATATAAAATTTCTGGTCAACTCCTCATTCACCAAACGCAATCAGGCCGAGGTACCCAAGGTCATGAAGCTGGTCAAGAGCCTCGGAGCCACCGCCTGGTATATGTTTATGATCGTCCCCACCGGCCGCGGCGAGGACATCATGGAGGAACTGATCTCCGTGGAAGATTACGAAGAGCTGCTGGCCTGGCATTATGAGATGGAGAAAACCGAGAATGAAATGCTGGTTCGCCCCACCTGCGCCCCGAGTTATTACCGGATTGTTCTCGAAAAGGCCAGGGAACAGGGCGATAATTTTAAACGCCGAACCCTGCAATTTTCCACCGGCGGCTCCAAGGGCTGTCTGGCCGGTCAGCTCATCTCCCTCTTAGACGTGGACGGCAACCTGCTGCCCTGCAGTTATTTTCCTATGGCAGCCGGTAACATCCGGGAGCAATCCTTCAAGGATATATGGAAGAATTCCACGCTCTTCAAGGATCTGCGGGACTTCAAGGCCTACAAGGGTAAATGCGGAGTTTGCGAATACGTCTCCGTCTGCGGTGGCTGCCGGGCCAGGGCCTACGCCATGACTGGTGACTATATGGAGGCCGAGCCCTTCTGCAGTCATCAGCCCCTGAAATTACAAAAAAAATCAGACTGACTATTCAGCCAAGGAACAACTTATGAACGATACTTTTTTGAGAGCCTGCAAGGGCCAGAAAACCGACTACACCCCCATATGGATCATGCGGCAGGCGGGCCGCTATCTGCCCGCTTATCACACGGTACGTGACAAGGTCACCTTCCTGGAGCTCTGCAAAACCCCGGAGCTGGCCGCCGAAGTCAGCATTCAGCCCGTGGATATTATCGGGGTGGATGCTGCCATCATGTTTTCCGATATTCTGATACCCCTTGAAAAAATGGGCGCTCCCTTGGAGTTCCGCGAGAATCAAGGCCCGGTATTCCCCTCCCCCATCCGCGATCAGGCGGCCGTTGACCGCCTGGGAATCCCCGATCCGGAGGACGACCTGGGATATGTCATGGAGACCGTTCGTATTCTGCGCCGGGAACTTAAAGACAAGGTACCGCTCATCGGTTTTTCCGGTGCCCCCTTTACCCTGGCAACTTATCTCATTGAGGGCGGTTCCTCCCGCAATTTCATAAATACCAAAATGATGATGTATAACGCCCCGGAGTTATATAAATCATTAATGGATAAGATCACCGAATGCACCATCAGCTACCTTAAAGGTCAGATTGCTGCCGGGGTGCAGGCGGTGCAGATTTTTGATTCCTGGGTCGGCGTTCTATCTCCCCCCGATTTTGCCGAATTCGCCCTGCCCTATGTGAGCAGAATCGTCAAGGCCATCAAAGAAGTCAGCGATATTCCAGTCATCTATTTTGCCAATAACGGCGCGACCCTCATCGACCAGTCCCTAACCAGCGGCGCCGATGTTCTGGGCATTGACTGGCGTGTCAACTTAAGTTCGGTGGTCAAGACGGTAGACGGCCGGGCCGCTATCCAGGGCAATATGGACCCACTGGCCCTCTTCCTGCCGCCGGATAAATTGGAAAAAAAAATCGCCGCCATCCTCCGGGAAGCCCGGGGAGCCAAAGGGCATATCTTTAATCTCGGCCACGGCATCGTGCCCCAAACCGACCCAGAAAAGGCCAGGCTGACAGTGGAGCTGGTTCATAAACTGAGCCGCAAGGTCTGATGATCCCCAGTCCGGCAGAATGCCTGCTCCTCATGAGCAAATACGGCATGCTGGATAATATCCGGGCTCACTCACGGCTGGTGGCCGAAATTGCCGGATTCATAGGCCGGGGGCTGATTAAAGACGGGATTAATCTCAATCTCAAACTGATTATCAGCGCCGCCCTGCTCCACGATATAGCCAAGACCGCCTGTTTGGATAACGGCCGGGATCACTCCCGCCTCGGAGAGGATATCTGCCAACGCCATAATTTTCAGGAACTGGCCCCCCTGGTGCGTCAGCATGTCATCCTCCAGGGCGAACTGCCGCCAGAGGCGGATGAACGGCTGGTGGTCTATTATGCCGACAAGAGGGTGAACCATGACCAGATCGTAAATCTTTCCGCCCGCTTAGCCTATATTATAGAGCGCTACGGCCAAAATGACCCCCGCCGCTGCCGGGCCATTAATGACAATTTCAAACAGGCCTTTATTATTGAAGACATGATATT
>JAJSAA010000112.1 GCA_024274995.1 Deltaproteobacteria bacterium | reverse complement strand
TCAACTTACCAGACCTAATAAAGTTGATGCTGTTATGGCACTGATAAGAGAGTGTCAGCCAAAAGCACTTGAAGAGTGGGAAAAATTCTATTTTGAAAAAGCGTATACCAAGAAAAAAGATAAAATTAAAATAACCAAAGATACATTAGACGAACTTGGGGAAAGATTATATGCAAAAATAACCGAAGTCGTAATACCTGAATGGACAGCAGCATTTAAAGATTTAACACTACAAGACTGTAAGGATTATATTTATCAAGTTACGATAGTCCGTACTTATGACGGTTTTTTGCTTGAAAAATCTGTTATTAATGATGGCCTTGCAAAAATATTTCCTGAAATTGAATTTGAAGAAAGTGATCCTGTGTTAGACCACGCTGGTGATATTGATTATATCGGTAAAGTTAAAGACAAAGCTTTTGGCATACAAATAAAACCAATTACAGCAAATGCAAACTTTGGCAATTACAAGATAACAGAAAGAATGAGCGCAAGTTTTCAAGATTTTGAAGAAAAATATGGCGGAAAGGTATTTGTAATTTTTTCAATTCGGACAGGTGATAAAAAAGTTATTAAAAACAAAGAAATTATTGAAGAAATAAAAGCTGAATTTGAAAGATTGAAGAGTACATAACGAACAAGGTTATATTGTGTGAGGAACGAACCATAATCTGAACCGTTTGTTGGACAAGCCCGGCATCTGGCACAATCCTTGTTGCTTGCGAATAGCTCTTTAACGTGAAGTTGAGCAGAGAAAGCTCAATATATTAGACGGTTAGGTAGACGAGAAAAAGTAAGCGCTCCATGAACACCCTGCTGCATGCACTTAAGTCCCCCCAGGTAAGCGAGCCTATGAGACTCCGATATACAGGGGGCATATTATTATCGGGGGACTTAATTACGCACAGCAAGGCGTCCCTGAAACGCTCGCATACGATCGCAGTCGTACCGCTACATTTCGAGAGGTTATAAAGTCAAAGTCAAGGGTGTGGTTTATTGAGCGCTTACGAGAAAAATATCGGACATTTTGCTTAATTGGCGCAAGTGGCTTCGTCCAAGAAAAAAATCCAGCGGACGCAAAAAAGCCGCACCGCTGATTTAAACGATATAGAGCTGGTTAGAGCAATAATCAGCGAAATTCTGGCTCAGGATAAACATATCCGGCCTGAGCCAGCACCGCTGGCCGACAGCTCGGTTGATTTTGTTGTCCGTCCCTGGGTATAACCTGTTTAGTGAAATTGAGATGAATCCACTTACTTCTATTACCAGTACAATTGCCTTGAGTATGGGCCTGGGCTGGGCCAGCGGCATCAACCTTTACGCGACCATCGCCATGCTTGGTTTTATGGGCTATACCGGCAATATGACCCTGCCACCGGACTTACAGGTTTTGGCCAACCCCATGATAATAATGGCGGCGGGCGGCATGTATGTAATAGAATTTATCACCGACAAAATCCCCGGTGTGGATACCGGCTGGGATACCATACACACCTTCATCCGCATCCCGGCCGGTGCCATGTTAGCCGCGGCGGCAGTGGGCAATGTCAGCCCGGCGGTCAGTATTGCTGCCGGTATTGTCGGAGGAGGACTGGCGGCCGGCAGTCACGCGACCAAGGCTGGCAGCCGGGTAATAATCAACACCTCACCGGAACCCTTTAGTAACTGGGCGGCATCCATCGGTGAAGATGTCATAGTCTTTGCTGGACTATGGACCTCATTACATCACCCCATCCTCTTCCTGGCTCTGCTTGTCCTGTTTATTCTTTTTGCGGTCTGGCTGCTGCCCAGAATCTGGCGCGGCATAAAAAAAATCTTCGCCTGGTTAGGCAGACTTTTCAGCCGGCAGGATACCCCTCCCGCCTCACCGCCTTAAATCAGCCGGACAGCGTCTAAAAAAAATACCTTATCTGTTTTCTGGCGTATAACAAAAAAGCCTAACTCACTAATCTCAGACATATTCATCTCCCTGTTCTCCGGCGCATTCCGTACATCAGCGAGGCTGATCTTGATATCATTCCAGCCATGCTGAAGAATAAAGGAACGATTGTACCGATCCTTATAAAGCTGCTGCCTCTCTTCATGCTTTTTATCATTGATGCGAACGGTGACGGCCAGCGGGCTGAGGACATTGTTATATATACTGAAACTCAAAAAAGAGAATCCCTGCCAATTATGAGGGAAATACTCCAAATGAACACCAGAATAAGTTGCCGTATTTAGTGAGACACGCAGTGAAAAATGGCCTTGGCGGGCCTGATCCCGGCTGCGGCGGGCCACGGAATTCCCCTCTGTCCAACGAGACAGTTCATATGGATGCTCAAAGCCTGCCAGGAGTGGGAAATCTCTTTTAGCCTGCCATTCATCAACCAGAGCGGTGGTAACAGGATACAGATTCCAGCATAATACAGTTCCGGCAATAAGCGCCAGCCCCAGGCGGGCCTTAAGCGAAGAGTAAGACCACCGCAACCAGACAACCCCCAGAACCCCGCCCATTAAATCACGAACCACATCTAAACTACTGGCCGTTCTGCCGGCAATCCCGGACTGAATTATTTCTATCAGGCTGCCGATCAGCAGAATCAGCCCAAAAATGCGTAGAATCGAGGCCCAGGAAATCTTCCCCGCCTTCATCCGCCCTAAATAACAGGTAAAGAGCATAAAGAAAAGAGGATGGCCAAGATTCCAGGCGGCCATAAAGGAACGGAGAGAATGGCCCGCCGGGCCACCGTAAAAAAAGAACGGAAACATAAGACACATCCCGGCCAAGGGGATCAGCTTATAATACCGTTTTAAAGGCATCAAAATTGACAAGATATTTCCGCTCCATTCAGGCTTATTTATAAAATAAAAAAATAAAAAATCAGTGGTGTTCGGTTAGAGCTTTGCCACGAGCCCGGCTGGGTGGTGTTATACCGGGAGACAAATCGTTTTTTTCATTTGTTCCGGCAAAAATCATTCAGTCTCTTAAATACCATAAACTTATTAAGGTCAAGTTTTACGACGCCATCAAGTTTTTAAGCGCTCAATAAACCACACTCTTGGCTTTATAACATCTCGAAACGTAGCGGTACGACTATTTGCACAGCCCGGCAATGGTTTAATTCTGGGTCAGAACAAACGAGAAGGGCCATTTCTTGATATAAATGAAAAAGTCAGGGGATAGAGCAGATTAACAAAAGACGGGTAAAAAATTCATCAGGACGATTTTTGTGTTACAGTCTGTAATCAGGGGGGGAATTTCTATCTACTGCCGTGCAGAGCCGCGCCAATAGCTCCCATTAGATCTGGATCAGGAGGAGAGATTATCCGTGCCCGCTCTCCGAGACACTTTTGCAGCATGTGCCCGATACAGGGGTTACGGGCCACGCCGCCGGAGAATACTATTTCCTCATCATATCCCAGGCGCTCAAGCATGGCGGCCAGTCGATTGACCACGGAATGATGGACGCCCCTGGCGATATCCACCGTCGGTATCCCCCGGTTCTTCATGGAAATAACCTCGGACTCGGCAAAGACCGTACACATAGAATTTATCATCACCTCTGTCTTCGACTTCAGGGCCGCCGCCCCGAAGTCGTTTAAACTAAAGCCTAAGGAGGCGGCCATGATCTCTAAAAAACGACCGGTACCAGCGGCGCATTTATCGTTCATTTGAAAATTACTTACCCGGCCTTTTTTATCCAGGCCGATGACCTTGGAATCCTGACCGCCGATATCAACCACGGTACGGCAGAACGGAAAAAAATAACGAGCCCCAAGGGCGTGAGCCTTAATCTCGGTGATAACCTCATCAGCAAAATGTTCATGGGCCAGATGACGGCCATAGCCGGTGGCAACGATCTTTGCGGCCCCATATCTTTTAAGCATCTCCCTGGCCTGGGAATAGGGGTCAAAACCGCTTTCGGTCAGCTGTTGATCAACGATCTCTCCATCTCTTATAACGGCAAGTTTAATAGTACGTGAACCTAAATCAATGCCAATTGCCATAAGTAACTACTCCGTGTGATGCCTAAAAGGTGACCTCTCGAAATGAAAGCGTTTCATGGAGCGCTTTCGTTTAATCTCCGATCTGTTCCAGAAAGGCCTCAATCCTGGTCTGCAACTGGCCAGTATCCTCGGCTGAATAATCGGTTTCAATGGAGAGATAGGGAATAGCCTCACGCTCGCAGGCCTCACGAATCTTAATCTCCTCAATGTTATAGGTATGGCAGAACTGCAGGGAATAATGCAGAATTCCCTGCGCCTTTGACTGCCGGTATTCCCGCAGAACCTGCTCCACCCGTTCATCATTGGGGGTAAAGCAGGAACAGTCGATCCGCATATAACGGTCGGTGAGATTGGCCAGCTGCTCGGCCATTGAGCCGCCGTTCTCGTCGATGACATCCTTAAAATAACGGGTACCGATACAGGATTCCTCGTTAACTACCACGGCCCCGGCACTTTCCAGAAGGTTGTGAATTTTCCAGTTTGGCAGGGCCATGGGGGTGCCGGAAACCATGATTCTGGGGCTTTCTGGGCCCGCTACGCCCCGGCCCGCCTCCACCCTTTCCGCTAGTTCATCACAGAGTTCATTGACTTTGGCGGCAAAGCGTTCAGGCTCATCATAGAAGGCAATCTGCTCAATTAACAAGGCATCCTTGCCGCTGATGGGAGCGGGAATATTGGCCCGCAGCTTAGTCAGGCGCTGTAAGGCCAGCCGCTTGCGGTTAATCAGCCTGATGGCCCCGGCCAGATTATCCTCGGATATTTCACTGCCGCAGATATCCTCCACCTTGGCCTTAAAGTCCTTGACCTCTTCCAACCACAGAGCCCGATCCCTGGCTCTTTTCATCTGCGGAATCTCCATGACATGGGTGGGGACAAGACGATCCAGAAGTTCCCAGGTCTTTTTCTTGGCGTCACAAGTGGTCTCGCCATAGACAAAATCCACCACCTGAAAGTATGGGCAGATACGCCCGGCCTTAAAGCCGTATGCCGACTTGACCATGGGACAGATATTGCGGGGCAGAATTTTCTCGGCATCAGGGATGGAGCCCGGCGAGCCGCCGCACAGCCCAATACAGACCCCACCGGCTGCCACCACTATTTCCTCAGGAATATATACACAGAAGGTGCCCACCACCGGCTTAGCGGACTTCTTGACTGCCAGGATTTCCTTAATCCGGCCCCCGAAGATTTCAGCGATCATGGCATCAAAATAGGCCATTTTCCTCGGCCGTTCCGTTTGGGAAAGAAACAGCTTGTCATAGACCTCGCCCAGCATCTGACGGGCCTTGTCAAACCTTGCCACATCCATACCAAGGCCTTCCCACATCTTGGGATAGGCCGCTACCTCAAACTTTTTTGAATTCATGATCTCGCCTCATTTAGATGATTTCCAGTTAGGCTTAACACAAAACTCCAACTGGACATCACTGCTTTTTCATACCTCAAATGTCCTTATGGAGCCTGACCGGAAGCAGGGCGTTGCCACCCGCCCCTATCTTATAGCTGGTAATATGGTACTTGAATGAGGCTGGATTATAGAAACTGAGGGGCTTGCCGCCGACCTCAGCGTAGGGATAACCAAAGGTATTTAAGGGCGCCCCCTGTTGGGGTGGGGTGAGGATTAGATCACGTCCCTGGGCTAATTTGACTCGATAGGCATCCCAACCGCCCCAGAAATAACGGCGCAGTTTAGCAGTTTGCGGATCAGCAAGCCGCAATTTTTGCTTTAACATCAATTTACGGACATCAGCCGGGTCTACCGGCACCCAGCCATAACCCGGTAAATAAAATTCGGCCCAGCAATGCTGCCATTTAGTGATATCCTGCCCGGTTTTTTTGCCTATCCGAATACCGAAAATTTCACGCGCCGGAACCCCGGCTGCCCGGCAGAGGGCGACAAATACCGAATGAATATCGGTACATTTTCCCCCTCTGCTCTTTAACAGAGCACAAACATCTCCCTTGCCGCAGCCAACGGTCTTTGGCTCCCGGTACATATTATCGCAGATCCAGTCATAAATAGCCCTGGCCCGGGACAGCACCGTACTCTTACCCTTAACGATAGAATCAGCGAGAGACTTTACCGGGCCGTCAATGGGGCCAAGACTTGAGGGTGCCAGCCACATGGCATAATCGGCTGGATCCCAGGCTACCGCTTTGGGGGGGAAATCGCGGCGGCTGACCTCCTGACGCACCACCTTGAAAGAGAAACTCAAATGGCGGTTTTTTGCCCCGGCCGGCCATTGAGCATAAAGAATGGGGGTCTGATATTTTTTGTCGGTATAAACCGCAGATTGAGCAAAGTCGCCCTTTATTCTGACCGCACTGATGTCCTGGTATTGAGAGGAAACTGGGTAAGGAATCCAAAGCCTAACCTCCTTGGCCGTCGGCTGGGCGGAGAGATCAAAGTCCATATCAATCATCCCCGTCACCGTTTTGGCGAAAACCGGTTGCGCCCCGGCAAGCAGCAGAGCCATAAAAAGAAGCAGCCCATTTATGTTTATTTTTTTCATCTTTTTCATTTTGCTATCTCCCGTTCAGGGACTGTAAAGAAACAACTTAGGCTTTGCCTAAGTGTTCAACAAACCACACTCTTGACCCGATAACACCTTACGAAATGTAAGCGCTGAGGTTTGGAACAAATTTACTATGTTGTTTTTTTACGAATCCATTAAATATTAATGACACTATCAGCCAGCTGCATGCTGGTAACGATGTCAAGCATATTGGTTGTTTCACCCACCTGTTTCTTATCCATCAACTTAAAATGTTCCAGGCAGGCACCGCATGCCATAATGTAAACCCCATCTTCGACAAGCTGACGCAGAACAGGCAGCGCCTCGGAGCCTTCAGTGGTGAGGTAAACACCACTATTAACGAAAATCAGGCGCCAGAGATCCCTTCCCATCTCCGGTAGAGTTTTTATAAAGTTTATCAACAAGGCCTTACCCAATCCGTCATCACCATGCCCCAACCGGTTCGTTCCCACCATAACCATGATCTTCCTGACCTCGGGGTTTATCTCCGCTTCCAAGTCCGGTATTACCTCACAGGCACCCTCCATGGCCGTGCCGAGCAACCGGAAATCAACCCCGAATTTTTCCTCCTGCACCTGAAATCCTTTATACTCAAGAAAACGGCGGACATTTTCCACGGCCGCTTTATTGTCAACAATTACTGAAACAACAGACGGCGTTCCCTTATCTAATAACTCTCTGACCTGCAGCACCGGAGCCGGGCAGGTTAGGCCCCGGCAATTTAGTTCTTTCATAATCCGCTCACTTTTATGTTTCGTTATGCCCGGGCAATCGGGTATGGCTGTTACGTTATTCCACGATGATTTTTTCTTGCGGTTCGGCCACCACTTCACCAACGATGGCCGCGTCCTGTACGCCTCGTGCCCGCAGGTCATCTCTTAAGGCGGCAGCTTCGGCATCAGACACCGCAATAAGCAGGCCGCCCGAGGTCTGCGGATCAAAGAGAATATCTTGTATTTCCTGCCCGACATCAGGAGCAAAAGTGACGAATTCACCCCTGAATGTACGATTATTGTATGCCCCGGCCGGGATCAGGCCCATCATGGCCCATTCCAGGGCCTCAGGATAGAGCGGAACCGCCGCTGAATTAATATGCAAGCCAGCCCCGGAATCCACCACCATCTCGGCAAGATGCCCCAGAAAGCCGAAACCGGTAATATCCGTACAGGCACTGATTTCGTAATCAGCCATGGCGAGAGCGGCTTCCCGATTCAGGGTCATCATCGACTCAACCACCTGCTGCGTGATGGTCTCCCCGGCCATTCCCGCCTTAATAGCTGTACATACAATCCCCGTTCCCAGCCTTTTGGTGAGCAACAACTTGTCGCCAACCTTTAATGACTTTTTGGTAAGAATTCGCTCCGGATGGATAAAACCGGTGACGGAAAGCCCGTATTTCAATTCATCATCCTCAACGGTATGACCACCGACCAGAACCACCCCGGCCTGCCGCAGGGTAAAGAGCCCGCCCTCAACCACGGCACGTAAGACCGCAATATCCAGAGTTTTGGCCGGGAAAGCCACTATATTCATAGCTGTTTTCGGCGTTCCACCCATGGCGTAAACATCACTCAGGGCATTGGCGGCGGCGATTCTGCCGAAGGAATAAGGGTCATCCACCATGGGCGGGAAAAAGTCCAGGGTCTGCACCAGAGCAAGATCATCAGAAACCCTGTAAACCCCGGCATCATCGGCTCGTTCAAGCCCGACAATGAGATTATCATCCACCGGCAGATCCAGACCACACAAGGCCCGATCCAAATCACCGGGCGGCAGCTTAGCGGCACAGCCAGCCCCCTTGACGGTCTGGGTCAAGCGTACAATTTTTTCATCAGTCACAATAATTTTCTCCCACAACTTATGTTGCCGTAATTGGTTTACTGCCGCCACCGTCATCCGCTGTCTTTTGAGTAATGCTTCCATTCATCGTAAACTCTCCGGACTTCAAGGCCTTGACCATATCCGCGGAACTTTGAATCGGCATATGAAAGGTAGTGGTGGAACGTCCCAATTCCGCCGCGCTGTGGGCATCGCTGCCACCGATGAGACCCACGGCATAATGGTCATGCCAAATCGCCGTCTGCCTGTTTTCCTCCTGTCTGTTCCTGCCGTTTATCCCCTCGACAATATCACACAAACCATCTCGAACCAGATATTCCCGTGTTTTGCGACCCCGGCGAAAAGGGTGGGCGGCAATGGCTGCCCCGCCGCGTTCATCCACCAGCCGGAGAAGCCGCGAAGCCGCAAGACCGGGCCTGAGATCCTGAAAGGGGCCAAAAAGCAGAAAATCTCCCTCAGATGTGGTGTATTCCATACCGATAATCAGACAAAGACCGTTATCCTGCCGGCCTTCGGTAACTGTACGTCTTAGGGACATGGTGTCATGATCGGTAACACAAACCCCGTCAAGGCCTTTATCACAGGCGGTTTTCAGCAGCTCGGAGAGGCCCAGTTGACTACAGGGTGACAAGGTGGTATGAACATGCATGTCGAATTTCATGGCTCGATAATTGCTCTATTCAGCCAATGATGTCCAATTGTTAATACTGATTAGTTGGGGCGGGATTATAGGTTTGGTTAATACTGCCGTTGCCGTGTTGTCGTCCTCGAACTGAACAAATTGAATACCATGCGCTGCATACTGATTCTTTTAGACGGCCTCGGTGACCGGGGGCATAAAGAGCTTGGCGGTCTGACACCGCTCCAGGCCGCCGTCACCCCCAGTCTTGACAAACTTGCCGGACAAAGTTCCTGCGGATTGCTGAGTGTTCTGCGCCCTGGCGCCGCCCTGCCCAGCGAGAGCGCCCATCTAACCCTTTTCGGCTATAGACCGGATGAATTGCCGGGCCGCGGTCTGTTGGAGGCCTTGGGCGCCGGAATAAAAATGGGGCATGAGGAGGTGGCCGTCCTGGCTCATTTTGCCTCGGTGAGACCTGATGAATCCGGCTGCTCGCTCATCCTCGATCAAGACCGGCCAGAGGCCGCCCCAGGGGAGATTAAAGAACTGACTAAGGCCGTCGGCAGCCATATCGGCACCACTCAGACCGGCAGTTTTCACCCCACCCACGGCATAGACGGCATTATCCGCTTCGGTCCCCGGGCCTCGGCACAGATCACGGACACCTTTCCCATCTGCGAAGGTATGAATCTTATTGAGCCGGAGGCCTGGGCGGACGGTGAAGAATGGGCCGCCGAAACCGCCGCCGCCTTAAAAGCCTATCTACTGACGATATATGAAAGATTGCGGCGGCATCCCGTAAATCTGAGCCGGCAGCAGGCCGGAAAAGCACCCATAAATTTCTTGGTTACTCAACGGGCGGGCCGGAGCCGGAATGTTCAGCCCTTTAACCAGCGCTGGGGGCTCAAGGGCCTGACCATTTCGGCGGGACTTGTCTACAAGGGTCTGGCCAGGTATATCGGCCTGGATCATCTCAACGTCTCCGGCCGCAAGGATCCAGGCCAGGATCTAACTGCGAGGCTCAAGCTGGCTGGGCGGGTCGACCCGTCTTATGACTTTATTCACGTCCACAGCAAGGCCCCCGACGTGGCGGCCCACACCAAATCCCCAGTCAATAAGGTACAGGCCATCGAAAGCCTGGATCGGGGTATAGGTGAGGTTATGAGTGAATTAACGACGAGCGGCGATGTAATTATCGTAACCGCTGACCATTCAACTCCCAGCAGCGGGCCGCTCATCCATTCAGGAGAACCGGTGCCCATTATGATCAGCGGCCCCGGCGCCCGGTTAGACGCAGTTCATACCTTTGATGAAATATCTTGTGCCGGCGGGGCCTTGGGCCACCTGCGGGGCGAGGACTTTATGTATGTGGTTTTAAACGCCCTTGAACGCATAAAGCTACGCGGGCTGATGGATACTCCCCAGGATCAACCCTTCTGGCCCGGTCAGAGGAGGCCATTCCAGCTATGAAAGAAGGTATTATTCACGGCCGTTTTCAAGGTCTGCATAATGATCATCTCCGTTATCTTCTGGCCGGATATGAGCGTTGTGACCACCTGATTATCGGCATCACCAACCCTGAGCCTCTGGCCACCAGCCCCGACAATACAGATAATCATCGTCATCTGCCGCAGGCCAACCCCTTTACCTATTATGAGCGACAGCTTATGATTCATGCCGCCTTACGGGCTGCCGGAGTGCATGCTGAGGAGTTTAGTGTCGTACCGCTGCCTATAAACTTCCCTGATCGTTACCGCTATTATGTCCCCCTTGATGCCGTGTTTTTTCTCACCATCTATGATAATTGGGGGGAACGTAAACTGGAGCTGTTTAACTCCCAGGGTCTGAAAACCGAGGTAATGTGGCAGCGGCCCATAGAGGACAAAGGGCTCACCGGCAGCGATCTGCGGCATAGGATAATCAGTGGTCGGCCATGGAAACACATGGTGCCCAGGGCAGTGGCCCCGATTATTGAGGCCTGCGGCCTGCGGGACAGGATAAATTCTATCTGACTATTCAGCGGCACCCCCGTCTTTCACCTACAGAGGAAAGAGAGTCCGTTATATGCCAGCAAGATGCCTATTTTCGACAACTGGTTCGGTATATTCATTTCGCTGCTGTAAGTTACGCGGTTCAGCGAGGAGAGAAAATGGCCAAGGAACGAGATTATCAACTGGAGAGCGGTAGGGGCAGGCCCCAGTGCCGGCCCAAATAACGGGCAACCACAGGGGGTTGCCCCTACGGCCGGAAACGCTATGATGAGTTTAGTGCCTTTCTCGACTGGCTCAGCACCACCACAAAAAACGAAGAAATCGGTGCCATGACGGCGTCCAGCAGAATGGAAAACTGATCGGGGTTATTTCCCATGTCCCGGCTTTAAAGGAACGGATTCGCACCCAGATAGATATTTTACCGGTATCAGGCGGACAAAGTCTTATCAGCGGCCCTGGTTGCGAAAGGCTTTCGTAAGCTCATACGTTCTGTATGGCATAAAGGTTTGGCATCCCAAAACTTATCACTTGAAGTTTCAGTTACTTCTTAATGGCCCCTCCTTGACAAAATTACGCGCATAACCCGCCTTCGACTATTGAGAATTAATGTCCATTACCTCTTTTCTCGTTTGACATGCAACAAATGATAACCTAAAATCTAAGGTAACTATTCACCGCTGACCATTCTGTAATTATCTTGCAATAATACAGAATTGTTGTTTAGGCAGGTCTGAAAGCAAGAGAAAGGCATATCATATGACAACAAATGACGCAAAAGAGGCGCCAGGGCCCGGCCCGGTAATCATCCAGTTTCAGGAGGTGACCAAGGTCTACCATGGTGAGCTTTTCAAAAAGGAGAGCGTCGCTTTAAGAGGCGTTTCCTTAGAGGTTAGCCAGGGTGAAATTTTTGGGATTATCGGCCGCAACGGGGCCGGTAAGAGTACCGCCATTAAAATTCTCATGGGCTTTGTCAAACATAGCAGCGGCCAGGTTTCTTTATCCGGCCGGAAGCCTTATGAGGCCGAATGCCACATGGGCCTGGGCTACCTGCCCGAGTCGCCCTGCCTTTATAAACATTTAACCATTACCGATCATCTTAATTTCGCGGCCGCCATTACCAACATTCCAGGCCGGGAGATCAAAACCTGCATTAAACAGATTCTCCAGCGGGTGGGCCTCAGCCAGGCCGCCAGAATAAAAATAAAAAAATTTTCCAAGGGCATGACCCAGCGGGCCGCCCTGGCCTACGCCCTGCTCCATGACCCGGATATTCTGATCTTAGATGAGCCCATGTCGGGCCTTGACCCCTTCGGCAG
>JAJSAA010000111.1 GCA_024274995.1 Deltaproteobacteria bacterium | reverse complement strand
TTGATCAGGCGGCTGAGGAGCCGGATATTCGGCGCAATATCCCCCTGCTCATGGCCCTGCTCGGGATCTGGAATCATAATTTTTTGGGCTGTGATACCCTGGCGGTTCTGCCTTACAGCCAGGCCTTGATTCGCTTTACCGCTCATCTGCAGCAATGTGATATGGAGAGTAACGGGAAATCCATTGACCGCTCCGGTCAACCCCTGGCCTGGCAGAGCGGCCCCGTCGTCTGGGGTGAGCCGGGTACCAACGGCCAGCACGCCTTTTATCAGCTTCTCCATCAGGGGACGACCATTGTGCCGGTGGAGTTTATTGGTTTTCGGCAGAGTCAATACGGGGAGGATTTGGAGATTCAGGGCACTACCTCCCAGGAGAAGCTGCTGGCCAATCTCCTGGCCCAGTCACTTGCCATGGCTGCCGGCCGTGATAACGCGAATCCTAATCGGCGTTTTGCCGGTAACCGTCCCAACTGCATTCTTCTCGCTGACCGCTTAACTCCTTATACTATGGGGGCGCTGATGGCGGTTTATGAAACTAAAATTGTCATGCAGGGTTTTATCTGGAATATTAATTCCTTTGACCAGGAAGGGGTGCAGTTAGGCAAGGTTCTGGCCAATGAGATTATTGATCATCTCGCCGCCCGCCGCCGGGATGAAAATTACCAGGGGACGGATGACGATTTATCCTGGGCTCTGCTGCGGATGGCTGATAAATAAATCCCGGTTCTTAGGACTTGTTTCTCAATAACCTTTACATCTTGCTTGTCTTTTTTGTCATACTCTGTGTTGCACAAACGGTTACATAGTTCAACTATGCGCCCGTTTGTACGCCTTGATTATGATAAAAAATCCTACGCGATCTTGTAAAGTTTATTTCGTCACAAGTCCTTAGTCCACCTTCTGAAGTTCACTCGCTGATTTCTTTTTGCCTAACAGGGCGCCGATCCAGATGCCTGTTTCGTAGAGCAGGCCGAGAGGGACGGTGAGGAGGAGGGCGGAAAACATGTCACCGGCAGTCAGCATTATGGCCAGCCCCATCATGGCGATGTAGGCATAGAGACGGTGTTTGCGGAAATACCTGCTGTCCACCAGGCCGATTTTAGCGGCCGCGGCCATGAGAAAGGGAACCTCAAAGGCCAGGCCAAAGGCCAGGGCGTTGCGGGCCACGAAGGTCAGGTAGAGGCCGAAACGGGGCAGGGGCCGCAGGTTCTGGCGGGCAAAGCCCATAAAAAATGATAACATCTCAGGCAGGACAATAAAGTAGGAAAAAAGGACACCGCAGGTAAAGAGGGCGCTGGCCAGGAATACCACCAGGAATACTTGCCTTTTCTCACGGCGGCGGAGTCCGGGAGAGACAAACATCCAGGCCTCGTATACTATGATCGGCGAGGCTGCGGCTATCCCCACCAAAATTGAGAGCTTGATATAACTGAACAGGGCCTCGGTTAGGTTGGTGTAGACCAGGGTTGCCAGTTTGGGGTCGGCTCGGAAGAGGGGGGCGACCAGTTGGCGGGACAGGGGCTGGATAAAAAAATAGGCGGCGGTGCTGAACAGGGTAGCACTGAGAAAGGAGATAATAAGCCGCGAGCGCAACTCCTTCAGGTGCTTGAGGAAATAATCATTGACCTCATTCATCAATCTTATCTGCTTTAACGGCCTTTATTTTATTTTCCTCATCGTTATGGGGCTTGTTCTCTGCCGTTGGTTCTGACGCTTCAGCTGTTGCAGGTGTTTCTCCGGTTTCCTTAGTATCTGAATTATCATCTATACGGGGTTTATCCGTGTTTGTATCCGCTGCGCTTTCATCAACTATTGACGGTTCGGGTTTTTCCTTAAACTCCGCCTCATCTTTGACGCTGTTCTCTTCTTGATCAGTGGTTTCGTCTTGAACCAAATTCTCCGGCCCGGTTTTGTCTCTGACGGGCGGAGTATGTTCGATCTGGCCGAGCTCAAGGGGGTTTTTCTCCCAGGGCTTAAGATCATCATCCTCGCTCAGGCTGTCTTTCAGGGAGTTGGCGGCCCTTTTTAATTCCACTATCTGTCGGGCCAGGGTCTTGGCCAGATCTGGAAGCTTGTCCGGCCCCACAACGATAAGGGCGACCACCATAATTAAAATTAATTCGGGTAAACCAATGCCAAACATAATATTCCAGATCTGGAGTTTTAAAAAAGGTAACTCTGGGCAACTCTGAAATTACGCCATTTGGCCATTTCTGTCAAGCTGCTTAACAATTTGACATTTAACTGGGCCTTGGCTATTATAGGCGCCGCAATTAGCTTGTTTATCCGGGCAGTAATTGTCCGCATCGGGGCTTGCCGCCCCTGCCGGAATATGGGGCAAGCCGCAAACCGTTTATTAGAGGCGGTTTATTATTATCTATTTAAGAGGCTGGTATAATGGCAAATGTCGTGGTTGTGGGCACCCAGTGGGGTGATGAAGGTAAGGGCAAGATCGTTGATCTGTTAACTGGTTATGCTGATTACGTAGTGCGCTTTCAGGGTGGTAATAATGCGGGCCATACCCTGGTTGTGGATGGTAAAAAATTTATCTTTCACCTGATTCCTTCCGGTATCCTCAATAAAGACAAAAAATGTTTCATTGGTAATGGCGTGGTGCTTGATCCCGTTGTTCTCCTGGATGAGATGGCGGAACTGGCCGGCAGAGGTCTTACTGTCAGTCCGGAGCGGTTGAGTATAAGCGAAAATACCCATTTAATCATGCCCTACCATAAGCAGCTCGATTTAAGCAGTGAGGCCCAGATGGAAGAGGGCAAGAAAATTGGCACCACCGGCCGGGGTATTGGCCCCTGTTATGGTGATAAAATCTTACGCAAGGGGATCAAGGTCGGCGAATTGCGCGATGAGGAGTTGTTCAAGGATAAATTGCGGGATAATATTCGCGAAAAGAATCTGATCCTTGCCAACGGCGGCCCCGGCCCCCTGTCATTTGATGAGATATACAGCCAGTTCATGGGGTATGCTGAGAAACTGATTCCCTTTATAAAGAATGTCTCAGTAGAACTCGATAGGGGCCGCCGGGCCGGTAAAAATATCCTTTTTGAAGGGGCGCAGGGCACTCAACTCGATATTGATCATGGTACCTACCCCTTTGTGACCTCCTCTAATACGGTTTCCGGCGGTGCCTGTATCGGTTCTGGTATCGGTCCGGTCTATATTGATGCGGTAGTTGGTATTCTCAAGGCCTATACCACCCGGGTGGGCGAGGGGCCTTTCCCCACCGAACTTTTTGATGATACCGGTGAGGCAATTCAGAAGAAGGGCGGTGAGTTCGGGGCCACCACGGGCCGCAAGCGGCGCTGCGGCTGGCTGGACGGGGTTGTGGCGCGAGACGCAGTGCGCCTGAATGGGATTACCGGCCTGGCCCTTACCAAGCTGGATGTTCTGAGCGGTCAGAAAACATTAAAAATCGCCACCTCTTACCGTGATGGTGATGAGGAATTGTTCGCTATGCCAGGAAATATCCGCCAGACTGCCCGGTTGCGGCCGGTGTACGAGGAGGCCCAGGGGTGGGCGGAAGAGATTGACCAGGTGGTAAGTGTGGACGAATTACCGGCCAAGGCCCGTGATTATATAAAGCGGATTGAAGAGATTACCGAGACCCCGGTCAATATTGTCTCCGTCGGCCCCGGCCGTGAGCAGACTATCATGCTTAAAAACCCCTTTGAGAAGTGAGAACTATAACTGTTAGAAAGGCAGTTGTCATCTTTTTACGTAGCGGGCTCCGGCCATAACATCTGCCATGTCAACGGCGCTCTGGGCCAGCATATTGACCACTACTGGCGCTCCCTTTGAACGGCGGATGGCGGGGGGCTGCAGGGCGGTGAATATGGAGTGCAGGATGTCGGTCTTAGGGTAATCCATGGGCTGTTCCATGGCCTGTTCTATGTGCCATATGGTCTTGCCGGTGCGGGTGTTTAAAAGACGTACTGAGATGTCTAAACGTGAGCCGCCCAACTCGGTTCCCTCCAGGGCGTAGTTTATCCGGCCAGCCATGATTAAATCTACTTTTCCCCGTCTGCCGGCCCGCAGGGCCTCATCGGTGTTTCCGTAATGTTCCGGCAATAATTTGACTCGGTGAAAGGTCTGCCGACCCAGTAGAATATCCTGAAAGATGCTGGCGGCGGCCTCCCCGAGACGCGGGTTAATGCCGCTGGCCAGGTCGAAGGGCAGAATCCCTACTGATAATATAGTATAGGTCTGGGGCTCAAGGGGGTGAATATAGACTACTGGTGCCCCTTTTTGAACCGCGACCTGTGCTGAAGACTGACGCTGGCTTATGGTGGAGCAGGAGGCCGTCAACCCGGCCAACAAAATAAATAAAATAAATAAATAAAATCTTCGCATGCTGCTCCTGGTGAAATATTTTTTTGGGGGAAGGAGATTTTGTTTATTTTTAAAAGTGTTCATCACCTGAAAGACTGTCCAGCACCGGGCCGCCGTCGGCCAGCAGATAATTGATATTCAAGCTGCGGTTTAATTCCATTCCTGCCACTGATAATACCTCCTGGGTGCCGGCTGCTAATAATTTTATATTGATGATGATGGATTTCGGGGTCAGGGAATAGGTGCCGGCCACAATGGCATCCGCCTTCTGCTCTTTCCCCAGCTCCTTGCTCTCCCGGCTTAGTATCAACTCACCAGTCTTGTCCTTGACCATGATCGCTCCGGCCTTGCGAAGTTCTATGACATGAAAACCATATTGGAACAGACTGGTGGCAAGGGACTCGCTCAAGGCCCGGCCGAATTTTGAGGTTTGGTCGAGATTGTTAAGATTGACGATGGTGGTGAAAATAAGGGTTTCGTTGGTATTAAGGGAGCGGCGGTTGTTGATTAATTGCCGGGCCAGATTGTCGCCGATGCCGAAGAAATCAGGACTGGCGGCCGAGAGGGCTCGGGGGGCGCGGGCCTGGCCGCAGGCGGTAAGTAGCATGGAAATGAGCAGGACGGCAGTCATTGCCGGAGTCGGAGTTTTAAATATCTTCATTATGTCCTCTATTGACTAATCAAAAAAAAATCTGTTGCTGCTACTACTATCCATGTTCATTTTATTTGCCTCTGCTCAAGTTTTTATGGGTCGAATTTTTTGATGCGTACCGCCACCGGCGCTTTGGGGGGGCTGGATTCATCGGCCAGCATTTGTCTCGTCACCGGGTCAAGCTCAAAGGCCAGGCTGGCATGGGATAGTACCATTCCGTCTCGATTACGGAGCAGGCGGGCGTTGAGCATAATCTGGTTATGGGCGTAGGTGTAGGTGCCAACGATCATGGCCTGGGCGTTGTGGATATAGCTTAATTCATTCATATCCCGGGACAGGGCGTAGACGCCGTATTGCTGTCTTATCATCAGGCCGGCGCTTTTGCGGACATCAATGACTTCTATACCGGCCTTCTGCAGGTCGCCGATTAACTCCTCGCAGATATAGCGGCCCAGATCCGAGGTTTTGTAAAGGCTGTTCAGGTTGACAAAGGTGTTGACGGTGATGACATATTCATCGGTGATACTTTCCCCGGCGTTGGCGGTAAGCTGGTGGGCCAGGTCGGCGACGCGTTTTTGTAAGGCCCTGGATTCAGCCGCCCTGGGCCGGGGCTTTTGTTTGATCGCCGGCCGCCAGGTGAAAAAAGACAGGTAATCCCATATGTTTTTGGCGGGCGGCGGCGGAGAACGACGTTCCGTGCGGTATACATAGTCAGAGGGTAAAGGTTGGGGATAATCAAAGGCGTAAGGGTTGTTGGATGCGCCCTGATGCACGGCGGCCTGGGCTGCAACGCTGAACATGAAGCACAGAAGACCGGCGGCCATTGTCTTGAATAAATTTGTCATTAATTTTTATCCCCTTATGGTTTGATTAACTGGACAACCAGGGTGTGGGGCGGTGGGCTGGAGGCGGGATAAACCACGGCCTGGTAACGATTAATTCCGCTCTGGGGCCAGAAGGCGCGTAGTCCGGTACCGCCTCCCGATACAGATGCGCCGCCAGCGGCGCAGGCCGTAATAATAAATGGCAGCAGGGTATACAATAATATCTTCCGCAAGGAAATACCTCCAGTATGGCTCTTCGTCATTAAATTGACATGATAAACAGATCTGGAAAATGTTACCACCTCCGCCGCCCGTGGATAATTGCAGAGAGCCGTGCCATAAAGGCCTTTGCCTGAGCAGCAGGGCGGAATATTTTTCCGTTTCTTTGGCGCAGAACAGGGATAAACGGGTAAAATTAACCCTGTCATTATTATGATGAATAGTAATGGTATTGTTTAATGCATGTTCAGTGCCAATTATCATGTGACAAGCCGTTGAAAAAATCAGTGCTGAGCACTGCGCAACCATTTAGCGAGAGCTGGGAATTACCCTAAACTCGTAACTGTAACCGTTTGGATGGGGTACCGCTAAACGGTTACAACGCTGCTAACAAAAAAATGTTGCTAAAGGCGCTAAAAAGATTATATTAATTAAGTTTTGCTACTGAATGCGATTATGGAATAAGAGAAAGGAGCTTTAGGCCTATGGCAAGGATTACAGTTGAAGACTGTCTGAAATTAATAGGCAGTGAAAACCGTTTTGCCCTTATACATCTGGCAATCGCCAGATTAAAGCAGCATCGGCAGGGTATGCCGTTTTTGGTGGAAGGCAAGAACAAAGAGGTGGTGATGACCTTGCGTGAGATTGCTGCTGGTAAGGTAACGCCGGAGAATCTTAAAAGCCTTGAAAAGATGGTTCGGGCTGATGAGGAGGCGCTCCGGGCGGCGGCCGATAAGGGTGAGGCGGATGAACCAGCAGAGGGTGACTCGGCGGTAACTGAGTCTGCGGCAGAGGACGTAGTATCTCCATCTGGAAGTGACGCATAAGTAGATATGAATTATTACGAAATTCTGGGTGTGTCGTCGACTGCCTCGGCGATTGAAATTAAAAAGGCCTATCGCAAGAAGGCCATGAAATATCATCCCGACCGCAATAAGGGCAACAAAGAGGCAGAGGAAAAATTTAAGAGTGCTGCAGCGGCTTATGAGGTGTTGAGCGATTTGGCAAAGCGCCAGATTTATGACCAATATGGCGAGGAGGGGCTGAAAGATACCGGCTATGGCGGCCCCGGTAACGCCGAGGATATTTTTTCTAATTTCGGTGATATTTTTGAGGATCTCTTCGGCTTTGGCGGCAGCAAGGACAGTCGGCAGCAGCGTAACGGCCCGGAGCCTGGCGCCGATCTTCGTTATGACCTGCGGATTTCCTTTATGGAGGCCGTCCATGGGCTCGACAAAGAAATAGAGCTAACCCGCCCAGATACCTGCTGGACATGTGAGGGCACCGGACTGCGGCCTGGCTATAAGAGCCAGACTTGCTCGGTCTGCAAAGGCCGGGGGCAGGTCGTACGTTCTCAGGGGTTTTTCCGGATTAATTCTACCTGCCCGCAGTGTCAGGGGAGCGGCCAGATAGTTACTGATCCCTGCCAGGATTGCGGCGGTAACGGCCTGATTAATAAAAAAGAAAGGGTCTCTTTAAAGATTCCAGCCGGGGTTGATACCGGGGCCAGGATGCGTCTGCAGGGCAAGGGCCAGGGCGGGCGTCGTGGAGGTCAGCCCGGCAATCTCTACGTGATTATTCATGTGCAGGAGCATGAGTTTTTTCAGCGTGAGGGGAGTAATATTTATTGTTCCCTGCCAGTCTCAATGGTGCAGGCCGCCCTGGGGGCCAAAATTGATGTGCCCACCATTCACGGCACCAAGACCGTTTCCATTTAGAAGGGGGCGCAGAACGGGCAGACCATAACCCTGTCAGCGGCAGGGGTTCCCAGTCTGCGCGGCAGCGGCCGGGGTGACATGTATATTAACCTGCAGGTTATGACCCCGGTTAATCTCTCGGCGGAACAGAAAAAGTTATTAGAGAAATTTGCCGAACTGGGTGGCGAGAAAAACCGTCATCCCGAGGAAGAGGGCTTCTTCAAAAGACTGCTTAATAATTTTCAATAGCTGATATGACCGCCTCCCTTAATCATTTTGACACCGCTGGTAACGCCTGGATGGTCGATGTTTCCGCCAAGCATGAAACCGTCCGGGAGGCCGTGGCCCAGGGGACTGTCATCATGACACGGGAGGGCTACGATCTGGTGCGGGCCGGAAATATGGCCAAAGGAGATGTGCTGGGGGTAGCCCGGCTGGCCGGGATCATGGCTGCCAAGAAGGTGGATCAATTAATTCCCCTGGCTCATCCTCTTAATATCACCAGGGCCGAAATAGATTTTGACTTTGACGATGCTGATCTAACCATTATCATCCGGGCAAAAGTCAGCATAGTTGGTAAGACCGGAGTGGAGATGGAGGCCCTTACGGCAGTGTCGGTGGCCGCCCTTACTATCTATGACATGAGTAAGGCTGTGGACAAGGGGATGGTTATTCAGGGCATTAAACTGCTCAAAAAAACCGGTGGTAAAAGCGGTACCTATATACGTTGTTGATAACTTGTGGATCTAACCTTACCCATATTTTAGTTACCTTAGCAAAAGAGAAAGAGATTAGGTGTCTGTAAACGGAGAAATGGCGCTTGACGCCATTGTTTAACTTGAGGATTTAACATGGATAAAAAGCAACTGAAATATTTTCGCGAAAAGCTGGAGATGATGCATGAGGATCTCTTGTCTGAGGCCGATAAGACCCTGGCTGAGATGACGGGTCAGAATGACAAATATCCTGATCCAACCGACAGGGCCTCAGCTGAGTCTGATCGCAGTTTTGAACTTCGCATTAGAGATCGGGAGCGTAAATTGCTGACTAAAATAAAATCTGCCATTGAGCGGATTAATAATGATGTCTATGGGATATGTGATAAATGTGGTGATGATATATCCCTGGAACGTCTTGAGGCCCGTCCAGTAACAACCCTGTGTATTGACTGCAAGACAGAGCAGGAAAATTTTGAAAAGGTTCACGCTGGTTAAGGGCGTTTTTCTTAGTCGTATCGTGGTGCATGGAAACTGCTCTTACTCTCGTCTGCTTTTTCTCGCAGCGGATTATCTAAGGATAAAAAAATGCCGGAACTACGAAAAGACCCAATCCTTGGCCGCTGGATAATTATTGCCAAAGAGAGAGGTAAACGTCCCACCGATTTTATTGTTGATCGGGGTGATGTCAAAGGCGGTTTCTGCCCCTTATGCTCCGGCAATGAGAAAACCACCCCGGCCGAGGTCTTGAGCTACAGTAGTCAGGAGCGCTCGCCGAATTCCCCCGGCTGGGACTTGCGGGTAGTGCCGAATAAATATCCCGCCCTGGTCATCGAGGGTAATCTCGACAAGATGGGTGAGGGGCTCTATGACAAGATGAACGGGATTGGCGCCCATGAGGTTATAATTGAGACCCCCCGTCACGATGAGGTCTTTACCTACCTGCCCCAGAATCGCATGTTGAATGTCCTGCATGCCTATCGTGACCGGCTCATTGATTTGGCCCAT
>JAJSAA010000110.1 GCA_024274995.1 Deltaproteobacteria bacterium | reverse complement strand
TAACCACAGAACAGGCCCTATGCCGACAAGTCCTAAATTATGAAACTGCAGGATCAGGGTCGTCATTCCGAATCCAGCCAGTCCGACTACTGCCGGATTACCGAGGGATATTTCTTCAGCCATTGTTGCTCCTCCTTGTTTGTTAACAGTTATGATCTCTCTCTGTCCATTTTTGCCGCCCAGTTGCTTGACAATGATTGTCTGCAAAAGTTTCTGCGGGGGATGGCAGATGGCGGCAGTGAGTAAAATTACATGGGTATAATTACCAAAGATTTTACCTGTTGGCCAGCATTTCTTTTGGAAATACAGGAAATGGAAAAAACGGCAGAGGGCGGGGGAAATAGGACAAAAGGCCGTCTCTTTGCAGGCTCATAACTTGCCGGTATAGTTACAAAATAAGTTCGGATTATGTAACTGTTATCAGGAGGGACGCCGGGCGGTGTGATTGATACTTATCACGAAAATCTCCGGCACTCTGTAAACAGTTACAAGTTTGATGGTTGTTGATGTTGAGGTGGCCTTGGAGTGAGTAGTTACCTTATTTGTATTCCGGGGTGATTATTGTCGGCCGTTCGGCAATGGCGATGGTTACATCCTGCCATTTCTTTTTGCGGCACAAAAGCCGGTCGGCGTCCGCTTCCAGGATGGCGGCGGGTTCTGCTACTCCGTAAGCCCCGGTGTAGCGGCGGACAGTTTCTGATCGTTGTATGCCCTTGACGGTATTGAGGCGGGCGGCGGAGTAAAAACTTATCGGCAGCTCATTTTGACGGGCAAATTCAAGCAGGCCCTCTTCATCGTTCTTTAAATCAATGGAGGCCAGGCCGTCAATGGCTGGGCGCAGAAGATTAAGTTCCCGGCATATTTCATCAACGGCATATTCCACATCTTTTGCCTTTATCCCCCTGTTACAGCCAATTCCCAGGATAATATTCCTTGGACAGAGGACGGCGGCACGGGTTGTTTGGCGGCGGTTACTGATAATTATATCGGCCTGGGTGCCATCAGCTGCTATTTCAAAGTCCGGGGGTAATTCTCCTTTGATATGGTCGAGATGGACTTTAAGCCGGCCATTATTTACCAGTTGGGCGCTCAGGGTGATAAAGCTGCCCTTTATCAGGCGGAGCCGCTGAAATCTGGCCCAGAGATCAAGGGGGGTAAGACCCAGGGTGTCGGAAGCGGTGGTGATTACGGCCTGGCCGTCAACCGCCTCTGCCGCGGCCTGGGCCAGTTCATTGGCCCCGCCGAGATGCCCGGCAAGGAGGCTTATGGCGTATCGCCCGGCCTCGTCCATCACCACTATGCCCGGATCGGTTTTTTTGTTTTGCAGCAGGGGGGCGATTATCCGTACCACAATACCGGCGGCCATGATGAAGACAAAGCCCTCATAATGGGGCCAGAGTTCCTTGATAACCGTCTTTATATTGCGGCTCTCAAGGTTAATGACTTTGACCTTGAGGGTTGTCGACAGGCGCCGGGCAAGCTCTCTGCCGCCTCTCGTCAGGGTCAGGACAGCCGTCTTCATGGTGCCAGGCGCTCAAGATGCCAGTTCGTATCCTGGCGGGAAAAATGGAGACGGTCAT
>JAJSAA010000109.1 GCA_024274995.1 Deltaproteobacteria bacterium | reverse complement strand
CAGCCCTGGCCGGGCCTATGACTACATCGGTTCTCACCGTCGGAAGGACGGTACTGAATTTCCTGTGGAAATTCATGGTAAATACTTTGTTTATGATGGCCGTCCCTGCCTGGTTGGTATTGCCCGCGATATTAGTGCCTGGCGGCGAATTGAGAGCGAATTGATTCAGGAACGTAATAAATTAGATGCGGTGCTATGTGCTCTTGGAGACGGTCTCACCATGCAGGACACCAATTTTCGAATCCTTTATCAGAATTCAGCCTTGCAAAAGAAGCAGGGGCGTCACATTGGAGAATACTGTTATAAGGCCTATCATGGCCGCGACCATATCTGTGAGGGATGTTTGTTAGTTAAGGCCTTTCAGTATGGCAGCAGTCACCGCCGGGAGACCAGCGTTGTTTTAGAGGATGGCTCCACCATGTACGTGGAGATCTCGGCCAGTCCGGTACGTGATAGTGAGGAGCGGATTATTGCCGGAATTGAAACGGTGCGCGATATCACCCGCAGCAAGGAGCTGGAGAGTCAATTCCTCCAGGCCCAGAAGATGGAGGCGGTGGGGCGGCTTACTGGTGGTATAGCCCATGATTTTAACAATATCCTCACCATTATTATGGGGTATAGTGAAATGACTATGTCCATGGCCCAGAAGGGTACCCCCCTTTTTGAAAACCTCAAGGCCATTAATGAGGCCAGTAACCGGGCCTCTCTTCTTACTCGTCAGCTTTTGTCCTTCAGCCGTCAGCAGAGCTGTTCGATTAAGAATATAAATTTACTTGATTTCCTGCAGGATATGAGAAAAATGCTGCGGCAGATTATGGGTGAAGATATTGATTTACGGTTTGAGTATCCGGACGTTAAGCCTATTATCGCCGTCGATGAGACCCATTTTACTCAGATTATGATGAATCTAGCCGTTAACGCCCGGGATGCCATGGCTGACGGCGGTATTTTTACTATAAATATCGACTGTCTAAAGATAGATGAAACTCAGGCGGAGGAAGAAGATTTAACCTCGGGCAACTATGTTCGATTAAGGGTGTCAGATACCGGCAGCGGTATTACCCCGGACATAATGGATAAAATATTTGAGCCTTTTTTCACTACCAAGAGCGTTGGTCGTGGAACCGGCCTGGGGCTGTCCACGGTTTATGGATTAGTAAACCACTATAAGGGCCGAATAGCGGTGGATAGTGTGCCAAAGCGTGGAACTACCTTTACGGTTTTTTTGCCGCAGGTAGACTTACACGGCGCTTAAAAATCCTCAAAGTCATCGTCATCGTTCATGGGGATAACCTGTTCTGGAGCAGCCGCCTTTTTTGGTGCTGCCCGGGGGGCGGGTAAGGGCTTGAGCGCAGGAACTTTTTTGGAAAGGCCATGATGAGGGGTAATCGGCGGCCGCTGGAGCGTCTGCGGGGAGGCCGGGGAGGCACTTTCATTACTACCGGTCAGCATGAGCATCAGCCGGTTGATATACTGCGTTGTAGTTTTGGCGAGGGAGAGAAGTTCGGCGGCGGCGCTGGCCGTCTCCTCTGAGTTGGCCGCAGATCGCTGGGTGACCTGGTCTATCTCGTTGATTGCTGTATTTACCTGGCTCAGGCCTATGGTCTGCTCACTGGAGGCGGTGGAGATTTCAGCTACCAGGCCGCCTGCCGCAGAAATTTTCTCGGCCACCGCTGAAAAATTTTCATTGGTCTCCACCGCCAGTTTATTACCTTCATTAATTTTGGCTGTCGTCTCCTCAATAAGCTGCGTGGTGTTTTTAGCTGCTTCGGCGGAACGCATGGCCAAACTGCGAACCTCATCCGCCACCACGGCAAAGCCCGCCCCGGCTTCACCGGCTCTGGCCGCCTCAACAGCAGCGTTTAAGGCCAGAAGGTTGGTCTGAAAGGCTATCTCATCAATTGTCTTGATTATTTTAGAGGTCTCTTCGCTGGCCGTGGAGATGGCGGCCATTGACTCAGTCTGGCGGATGATGGATTCATTGGCCTTGTTTACTACCTGGCTTACCTCCTTCATCAGGCTGTCGCATTGCCCCGCGTTATCAGAGTTCTGGCGGGTCATGGTGGCAAT
>JAJSAA010000108.1 GCA_024274995.1 Deltaproteobacteria bacterium | reverse complement strand
CTGGAATATGAAAATTTTTTCCTGGTTAACGCCTATTTCCCCAACGCCCAGCATGAATTAAAGAGAATGGATTATAAACTGGCCTTCAACTCCGCCATTCATAAATTCGCCAATTCTCTAAGCCAAAAAAAATCAGTCGTAATCTGCGGTGATTTCAATGTGGCTCATAAGGCCATTGACCTCAAAAATCCTCAGGCAAACGAAATGAACCCCGGTTATTCAGCCCAGGAACGGGCCTGGATGGACAGCTTTATAGGCGATGGCTATATTGATACCTTTCGTAAATTCAATCAGGAACCGGATAATTACAGTTGGTGGAGTTACCGCTTTAATGCCAGAGCGAGGAATATCGGCTGGCGGATTGATTATTTCTGTGTCGATGCCAAAAGCGATAAACGGCTGTTGGAGGCGGCGATATTAAATGAGATCACGGGCTCTGATCATTGTCCGGTGCGTCTGCATTTTGGCGCATAACCGCCGGAGTTGCAGTTCCTATTCCAAAAATTCGAAGTTGCCCTCAAGAAATCTTTTGGTATAGAGCTCAACATCATTCTCATCACGAAGTACCGCGTCCATCTGCCTGGCATAGGCGATGAGTCTGCCGACCATGGTAAGGGTCTCGATTATTTCCTCCTGCGCGACATGGGAGAGCCGGGCAATTAGCAGATCGCCTTTTATATTTATATTGAAGCCGAATTCAACCAGAATTTTATCAATCAGTTTAATTCTTCTGGAGCGTTTGACAATATCGGTGGCGCCGCCCACAAAGCGAAAATATATATGGTTATTGGCCGCCTTCTCACTGCAATAACTGTCAACAAGGTTAAAATGATAGCCTAAACTCATGTGCAGGTTGATGTATTCTTTGGAGATCACGGCAATATTATTTTCCGCGCAGCCCGAGGCCCCGGAAGCCAGGACTGAAAAACGACCGACACTGCCCATAAAATCTTTAACATTCAAGGCCACCGCCTGTGTATTCCAGGCCCCCTTCCAGGTCATCCCCTTAAGCAGGGCTTTGAAGGGTAAGGAGGCGATATCATCGGCAGTAAGCGGTGATTTAGTTTTGGCAGCCAGCCCGCCGCCAATATCAAGCACGTGAATACCAGCCGGAACATCAATATCTAAGCGGAGAAGGGATGGTTTGCCAAAGAGGCCATGCTGGGAAATAGCAATAAGTTCCTGGACTGATTTCTCATGGATGAAACGTAATATGTCATGCAGAGTCCGGCATTTAGCCGGGGTGAATTCATCGGCCAGGGGGTTTACCAAATTAAGCGGCGCAATATGGCGGAGAATATATTTTTGCCGTCTGTACTCATACAGCTCCTCCATTTTGCGGATATGTTGCTGCTTGCTTTTGAGGATGCTGTTGTCAAGGCCATTGACAATGGTGATTTCTCCAGACTCATCAGCCGCCAGAGTAATTTCGCCGCCATGTTGAAGAATCTTGGTCGCATCCCCGGTGTTGACGATGGTGGGGATGCCGAATTCCCGGCAGACCGAGGCCATGTGGCTGGTAACTGAACCGGTATCAGTAATAATTGCGGCGACAAAGGGCATTATCCGAATAAAATGCGGTGAATCGCTGTGAGCCACCAGAATAGCCCCTTTGGGGAAGCCGTTAAGTTCATCAATGCGATGAAGGACATAGACATTTCCGGCCGCGATACCTTTTTGCACCACAATTCCCGGTTTTTTGAACAGGAAAGGGCGATGGGCTGAATCTGTAGTCTGGGTATAATGGGGCAGGTCTGCTTTAACCTGAGGGCTGACGATTTTCAACGGCCTGGATTGCAGCAAAAAGATGGAACCATCGGCATCCAGAGCCCATTCAATATCCTGTGGTGTCCGGAAATATTTTTCGATATCAGAGGCCTTGGCGGCCAGTTCAAGCACAAAGGTGGGGGACAGACATGGGAGATTTTTCTTGTCATCCGGGGTGGGGATCTCTCGTATTCTGCCCGGCTGGGCGCTGTCGAGGATGTTCATATACTCTTTACTTCCCACCTTGGATTCCCTGATCTGCAGGGAATTGCCGCGTTCCACCACATAGTTGTCAACCTCAATGGTGCCGTCCACAACCGAGGTGCCGAGCCCCCAGGTAGCGTTGATTAAAATTTCATCAACATTGCCGCTTACTGGGTTTGCCGTATAGATAACCCCGCTGACCGCAGGGTCTATCTGCAAAACACAGCCAATTGCCATGCGCAGACCGCCAAAGGCGTAATCCAGCCGTTTCTGGTAGGCCAGGGCGTTGGAGTTAAAAAGGCTGGCATAAACCTTTTTGCAGGCCCAGATAACGTCCTGCTTTGCTATTGGTACATTTAATATTGTTTCAAACTGACCGGCAAAGGAAAACAGGTCATCTTCTTCCTCGGCACTACTTCGCACCGCCAAAGTGGCTTTGGAGCCATGCCGGGCCCGCATGGTTTGTAAAATTTTGTCTAACTGCTCCTCGAGATGCGGCGGGAAGCTGCCCGCCATAATCGCATCTTGTACGGCCTTTGCGTCCGGCTCTTGGCCCTCATCACCCGGGGCGGGCTGCAGGATTTCTTGAAGTTGGTTATATTGCAGAAATTCATCATAGGCCCTGGTGGTCAAGACGAAGGTATCTGGAATATTCAAACGCAGGTTGTTTTTGAGTTCGGAGAGATGAAAACTTTTACCCCCGACCTCCCTGGCTCTGAACCACTGGACATCATCAAGAAAAAGGATACTGTCATCGCCCGCGGTACCCTCCCCATAAATCACTTCCGAAATCAGCGAATCAATATGGGCGAAGGCTGGTTCAATGGCGTAGTTATCTCTCGTCAGCCGGTTAAATAGATCAATTGATGTCCGCAGGGTATCAGCAAGTTCAGGGTAAATTCTTTTGATGTAATTAATGTCAAAGATATAGCTGCCATCAAGCTTCTGGCCCATATCTGTAATGAGCTCCAAGGCGTGATTATTGCTCTCTAACACCTTCTTGAAATACCGGTAAATCTCATCGAGGGGACGTTTTTTGGCAAAACGATTACGCAGCCATTTTGTTGTTGAGTCGCCTAAAGTTTTAATAATTGATGATGTGTTATCCGAAGGGGTCATAGGCTCGGCGCTCTATTGTTTGTGGCTGGTCAAGGCAGGGCCTTGCGGATGGATTCTTTCAAATCTTTAATCTTGATAGGTTTGGGGAAAAAGTCGTGGACATCCTCGCGCAAGGCCTCAATCGCCACATCAAGGTTGGCAAAGGCCGTGATCATGATGACCGCAGTTTTGGGGTAGAGCTGCTTGACGGTGCGCAGAACCTCGAGACCATCAATACCCTTCATTTTAAAATCGGTCACCACCATGTCGAATTTCTTTTCTTTAAGCCGTTCCAGGGCTGCGGCACCGTTTAAAAAGCTCTCAACTTCATATCCCTCTTCCTGCTCAAGGGATAATTTCATCATATCACAAACAATTTTTTCATCATCAATAATAAGAATATTATATTTACTCATTGGCTTCTTCCTTATATTTTTTGCTGGTCGGCATAATAATTGTGAATGTCGTTCCCTGTCCGACTGTGCTTTTTACCTTTATTCTACCCCTGTGCTTTTTAACAATACCGTAACTTACCCAGAGGCCCAATCCGGTACCGCTGTCTTCTTTGGTGCTGAAAAACGGATCGAAGATATGATCCAGGAACTCTGGCGCGATTCCATTTCCGGTATCGGATATAGTTATCTCGACTGCGTCTTTGTCTTTTATAAAACTGGTCTTGACGGTAAGTTCACCACCGGAACTCATGGACTGAGTGGCATTAATCATCATGTTGACCAATACCTGCTGGAATTGATGTTCATCGATATATATGGCCGGGAGGTGATCTGCCAGCTTGAGCCGGGTTTTTACATTCGCCACTGTCATTACATTTTGTACCAGCTCAAGCGAATGTATAAAGACCTCATTCAGATCTCTCTCAGCCAGTTTTGGTTCCTTGGGCTTGGAAAAATCCAACAGGTTCTTAATAATTTTCTGCAGGCGCTCAACCTGTTCCTCGACCTGGGCCATGAAGCCTACGCGTTGTTCTTTATCCAGTTTATCGTAGACCTCGTTATAGGTCTGGGCGATTATGGCAATATTGTTTAAAGGATTATTTAGTTCATGGGCCACTCCTGCTACTAACACCCCGATGGAGGCCAATCTTCTTGACTGTACAATTGCCTTTTCCCGTTTACTCAATTCCTCGGCCATGGAATTAATGGCGATAATCACCGCCCCCATTTCGTTGGCTGGGGGCTTGGCCTTTATTTTCTGGAAATTGCCCTTGGAAATAGTCTTGGTGAGGGCAACAATCCTATGCAGGGGCTGGCGGATACTCCGGACAATAAAGAGGCTGAAAAAAAAAGCAAAAATCATGATAATCCATAACGAATGCCTCATCACCATACTGGTTTTAGTGATAATCTCCCAGACATGCTGACGTTCCAGAGCTGTAACATTTTCAGAGTAGCTTTTTAGTTTTTGGCCGACCAGCCTGATTTCCTTCTTTGTCCAGGCGTCATTTTTATTATTTTTAATGCCTAAGGCAACCATCTTGGAGTAATCCCGCAGCAATTTTTGCATCTGCAGAAACTTCTCTTTGCCCACCGCCTTTACAATATCGGCCTGCATCTGATTTAAGGTAACTGACGTTTCAGCGGCTTTTTGCCGAATTTCTAAAAGTCCGCCCTTGTCATTATACAAAAAGTAATTTTTCTCAAGCAGCCGCATCTCGAGAAAAGAGGCGTTTAGTTTGTCGGCGATTATGGTAAATTTGAATTTTGTTGAGATCTGATTAAAGCTGAAAATCGCAAATATCCCGATTACGGCGATAAGACCAAGGTTTACAAAGGTGGTGAGATAGATTTTTTTCGAAATTTTCATGGACTCTTTTTGGCTTGAAGACGAAAACGAGTTCCCAATTTGGAAAAATCTGCCTGTTGACGATAGGCGGGGATGTACCACAAAATTCCGTCAATGGCCAACAGCAGGCCGATGATAATAAGGGTGCCGTAGAAAATTATGTCCATCCCGATACCAAAATAGATAATCAGGCCGATACCTATACTCATAAAGGAAATACCGGTGCGTGTAAAAGACAGACCGGTACGGGCTCGGGCGTAAATGGTGCGATTACAGGCGGCGATGGTGCGCTGGGCCGCCAGAACATTACGTTCCCGTACCAGATGAGTACGTTCCCGGCTGGCCGGGGCGGGGTAATAGTAGATGGTACAGAATTCGGCCAGGAAATCGCTTAAACGGCCAAGCATTGTCGGCCTGGTGCTGGTTTTGAGCTGGGGGCCGTCGACAAAATGGAAGTTTTCCAGAAACAGCAGAGCGGCGCTGGTAACTTCCATCAGGGTCAAGCCCCCCGGCGGTTTAAGCCGCGACCAGTGAACCTGGAGATAGGCGGGCAGGCCGATGATGGTCAGGATAGAGGCGATAAGCATGATGCTGCCTGATAGGCCGATGGGCGAAGATTCTTTATGGATGCGGGAAAAGGCAAAAGTTATGGTAACCAGAGCCAGCCCGGCCCTGGTCAGCGCCAGGGCGGTTCTGGTTTTGGCCATATCCGTCCGGTAACAGGCCAGCAGCGTCCGCCATTGGGCCATGGTATTGCGCCAGAAAGCATTGTCGGTACGTTCAGTGCCGATAAGTTCACCTGGTTTGGCGTTGAGAAAGTCATCGGTGAACCAGGTGATATCATCCGGCAGACAGACCTGAAATATATAAGGCCCCGGGCCAAGATATGCCCCCACCTGGGCGGGCAGTTCGGGAGCCGCCGGGTTGGTGCAGGCTATAACGATGGAGCCGTCTTTCTCCTTGATAATCGGGAACCAGCCTTCGGCCCGGAGTTTATCCGTTGTGATGCCGGTTGTCAGCAGCTCCGGCGGTATGGGCAGCCGCTCATCATATTCAATAAACGGACATTTATAATAATCGGCCAGGGCCTGTAGGAGAACCGCACGGGACAGGCCGTATTCCCGCACCAATACCTGAGTCAGAGGCAGATTATTAGCGGCCGCAGTTTGGCTGGCAGCCTCAAAGGACTCTGACGAAAGGGAGCCGGAGGAAACGAGAAGACTGAATGGACTTGATTTCTGCAGGTTATTTGCTTTCACGGTCGAATATTGCTTTTTTCCAGGTTCGGCAGGGTACGCCGTAATTGGGGATAGTTATTTCTATATCTGCGTTACAGTAAGGGAACTGCTGCCTTAATTTTTCCGCCGGCAGGGCGCATAACAGGCCTTCAGCAATGAGTGCCAGCCCCCCTAACATCATGGATATTTCGTAAACGTACCAGTAAATATTAGTTTTATGAAAATAAACGGCGAAAACCAGGCCGATAAAAAAGAGGGTTAGGCCAGTACGAATATAGGAGTAACCTGTCCTGATGCCGCAGGCCATAACCGTGCGCAGGCGGGCCATAAAATTTCGGCGGTCGGCCAGAACCGTTCTTTCAAGAGCCAGGCCAGTGGTTGCCCATATACCGGCCGCCGCTCCCTTATGCACTGGCAGGGGAGTCATTTTAATCAAAGAGTCGGGAAGCTGGCGATGCGGGAAAAAGAAATCCCATATATTCTCTTTGGCGTTCATTCGTTTAACCGAGTTGAAGCCGACCTTGGCGGTTTGATGGCCCCGGGAATACCAGTAGAGGCCTTCAGCGATCATAATGAGTCCTAAGCCAACCAGGGAGAAATCTAAAATACGCCATAAACCGGCGTGATAGGCGCGGATCAGACCTAATCCCAAGCCCAGAAAGGCCCCGCCAGTACGAACAAAGGCCAGCCAGGTTCTGACGTTGGCCACCCAGGTTCTTAAGCAGGCCAGGGTTGTCCGTTCTTCGGCATAATCAGTTCGATCACTGGCCAGAAAGCGGCGCCGCATAACCGGCGAAAGGCTGGACCAGTCAGCCCTGAGCTCCGCTGCGCCTGCTACTTCCGGGGTGCGGCTGAAAATGGGGTATTCCTCCTCATTCTCTACCTTGAGTACCGAGGTACCCCCGGTGGGAGTTGTAGAGGCGTAAGGAGGTAAGACGATGTTGATTTTCCTGGCCGGCAGATATTTCAGCATATTAACCACGACCATATATATTCCCAGGCTCAGCAAGGGCAATTCCACCACCAGAGCACCAAAGGTTCTGGTTCCCATAACGGGTGGAAAGGTGCGGATGAAAAGCAGGGCAATGGCAATAAACGAGAAACCGGTGCGTACCAGAGCCAGGTTGGTTCGGCTTTTGGCCATCAATGTCCGGTAAAGGGAGAGGAGGGAGCGGCGGCCGGCCAGGTGTGTACGCACTCTTGCCAGCGGGGTGCGGCCGGCGCATGGCGGAAAACCTGGATTAATATCCTGGTTATGTTCTATAATTCGGCACAGATCGGCGGGGGTAGTAACAATAAATTCGACCTCATCAACCTGTAGGGTGTTTTTGATCTCCGCGCTAAGTTCTTTGGGCGGCCGACAGGTGATAACCGTGGCTTTTTGGTCAGTAACCGCTTTGGGAAACCAGCCATGCTGCTTGAGGTCTTCGAGATCCATCCACCTTAATAAATCCGGCGGGCCGACTACGTCTTCACTGAACAGCGCCCAAGGGCAGCCGTACTCCGCTGCCAGGCTGGCCAAGTTATTGATCCTCTGCCCTGCTAAAATATCTTTTTCTTTTATGCTCATGGAAAATAACGGTATACAATTACTAAAAAAATAGTAAATTTAAAAAATTTGATTTTGAACGTGGTTAAAAATCAATACGCACAAAAATGTCAAGAAAATTTTTTACTATAAGCTATTCGTACTGGTGAGGCAATAAAATAAAAAAGATGAATCCACCTGTAGAGACCCTCATGAACGGGAGATAGTGGAAAAAGATGGAAAATATACTGCTCCACAGCTTAACGGTGTTTATGGGCTTTTTTGCCATCATGAACCCCATTGCGAATGTGCCGATTTTTCTTGGTCTGACCAGCGGTGATGATAAACAGACGACTAAGACCGTGGCTTTACAGTCACTATCCCTGGCATTTTTGGTAATTGTTGTATTCTCTATTGCCGGTAAGGTGATCTTCGAGCTTTTTGGTATCACTCTGCCCGCCTTTCGGATTACCGGCGGCCTGCTGGTCTTTCTTATTGGCTTTCATATGCTGCAGGGTAAACAATCAAGCATTCATCATCCCAATGAAAAGGATAAACAAAAATGCCGCGAAGCGGCACTAAGCGTCGCAATCTCTCCTTTGGCAATGCCGATACTGGCAGGCCCAGGCACTATCGCCACGGCAATGAATTTTTCCGCCGGAGGCGGGCTGATCGGGATGGTGGTAACTATCATTTCTTTTGCTGTTCTCTGTCTGATCACCTACGTGTTTTTTGTTTTTGGCGAAAAGTTTGTTACCTTCATTGGGGTTGGGGCGTTAGGGGTAATAACGCGTATGATGGGCTTGATTCTGGCAGTAATCGGGACGCAGATGGTGATTGAAGGGTTACATGGGGCTTTTAAACTGGCGGGATAGCTGTACGTCTTAACTGTGTTTTGAATGTCGAGGTAAGCGGTAGACTCCGATGTCGAATAATGAAGGAAAAGAAGAAGTTATTTTCTTGTATTGGCCGCCTTTTCAATAGCCCTGGTGATTTCACTAAGCTTGAAAGGTTTGGCTAAGAAGTCGGAGGCTCCTTTCGCAAAAGATTCTCTCGCTGTTTCCCGGGTGGCAAAACCGGTAATAACGATTACTTTGGTCTGCGGTGACCGTTCTTTGACCTTAGCTAAAAAATCCATACCATCCAGGCCTTCCATCTTTAAATCAGTAATCACAATATCAAAATCCCTTTCCCCGGTTCTTTGCAGGGCGTCTATGCTGGCCGTGAAGGTCTCCACCTCATACCCCTTTTTCTCTAAAGATGGTTTAAGGCGTTTACTGACTATCGGCTCATCATCTAAAATCAAGATACTGGTTTTACCTTCATCGTTCATGAACAACTCTCCAAAATGGCATTTATCTGGTAACCGGGCGGGCAGGGGCGCTAAGCGCCCCCTAACCCTTGGTTACTCTGGTGTTGCAAGAAGGTTAAATGGGACAGGTGAGTGCGGAATTCGCGGTAGAGATGTGCGGTAAGCTGTTACACGGTGGACTTAGCCGCAGATTTCGGAACCAACCCGGAGAATAAATCTGCGGCCCGAAATCTGCTATGAGATGTGAGTTCCCAGGCTTTGTTAATGCGCGCCGCCTTTACCCCTGAATATAACTCCCATGAGCAGCCCGGCGGCAATGGCAACCAATACTGCCATAATGCCGTGTGTTAAGGGTTTACCGAAAGCCAGTTTGCTCAACTGAGCCGGAAAGCCGATGAGCTTCACCTTGAGTTCTTTGGAGATGATTCCTGTCAGCTTGCCATCTTGCACGATCCCGAGATCAATCTTGTAAATTCCTTGTTTCATTCTGGGCGGGATGGTAACTTTCACCCTAAAGGTCTTGGTGCCGTTACTGACGGCCCCGTACTTTACGGTCTCGTCGTTAACGGTGTACAGGGCGTATTTCTCCTTCAGCTTGATAAACTCTCCGACAATAAAATCCTTGTCTTCGCTGGCCGGGCTTACAGTGATCCGGTCTTTCAGGGCTGGAATGCTGAGCCGTCTGGCCGGAGAGTTATCCAGATCTGTAATTTCCTTCGGTGTATACACCATGTAGACGTTTGGGGCGTTTTCAAGGGTAACGTCACCGGTATTCATCCATAAAAAGCCGCCGACTTTGCCCTTCTTCATCAGATGCAGTTCTTCTCCGGTACCACTGACCCGGACTACGGCTTCGGCATTGGCTGGAATTCGGCCTTTGATTATTGCCGAGGTTCCATTGTAAAAGGCACTAATTTCAACGGTAGCAGGTGTTATTGTCATGTCGATATCCGCCGACAGGCAAACCCGGGCCATTCCTAAAAAGGCCAGAAAGCTAATACTCAACAGGGTTATTATTTTTTTCATTTTCAATGTCCTCCCTTTAAAGCGACGAGAATATCCGGCGTTATCAGGAGTCCGGCCAACATTTTTACGCAGACAATAAGAACCAGTGACGCTAATAGAATTTTTAATTGATCACCTTTTAATTTTTTCCCCACCGCAGTACCAAACTGGGCACCGATAGTGGAACCGGCTAACAGCAGAAGGGCCAGAACAAAGTCAACCGTATGGTTACTGTATG
>JAJSAA010000107.1 GCA_024274995.1 Deltaproteobacteria bacterium | reverse complement strand
TGGGGGATGAAGAATCGTCTGGCCCGGATCTTTAACCCCAAAAGCGGCCGGACGGTGATGCTGGCCGTGGATCACGGCTATTTTCAGGGGCCCACCACCGGTCTGGAGCGTATTGATTTAAATATTGTGCCCATCGCCCCCTACGCCGATACCCTGATGTTGACCAGGGGAATACTACGTTCTACGCTGCCGCCCTCATATAATAAGGGTGTTGTGCTGCGGGCCAGCGGCGGCCCCAGTATTTTAAAGGAATTATCCGACGAGTATCTTGCCATGGACATGGAGGATGCCCTGCGCCTCAACGCCTCGGCTCTGGCGGTACAGGTTTTCATCGGCGGTGAATATGAGACCCGCTCGGTAAATAATATGACCCGTCTGGTGGATATGGGTATGCGCTACGGAATGCCGGTGTTAGCGGTAACGGCGGTGGGCAAGGACATGAATCGTGATGCCCGCTATTTCCGCCTGGCTTGCCGCATGTGCGCCGAGCTGGGGGCCGCTTATGTAAAAACCTACTACATTCCCAAGGGCTTTGACACGGTAACCGCAAGCTGCCCGGTACCCATAGTGATGGCGGGCGGCAAAAAAATCCCGGAGCTTGACGCCCTCACCATGGCCTATAACGCCATTCAGGAGGGCGCATCAGGCGTGGATATGGGCCGCAATATCTTTCAGTCCGCCACCCCGGTGGCCATGCTGAAGGCGGTGGGCAAGGTGGTTCACGAGGATATGCCGCCCAAGGAGGCCTATGAATTTTTCCAGGAAACCGCCAAGCGGGAACAGGAGACAGGCCCGGTATCGTAGGAACCAGTCTATCATCAGGCAACGAGTATGACGCTCGTAGGGGCGTATTGCAATACGCCCTCGTCGATCAGGCAATAAAAAACATATAGCTAATATATAAAATCAGCAGCAGGGCGCCATAAACCCGGCCCAGTTTTTGCTGCCGCCAGAGCGAGGCCGGCAGAATAAGCAGGACAAAGGCCGTCATGACGGGTATATCACGCTGGAGGGTTGTAGCGGGGAGTTTAAAGGGGATGATAACCCCGGTACAGCCCATAACCATCAGCAGGTTAAAAAGGTTGCTGCCCAGAATATTCCCCACGACTATATCGCCCTCCCGGCGGCGGATAGCGGAGATGGAAGAGGCCAGCTCCGGCAGTGAGGTACCAACGGCAGCCATAGTGAGGCCGATGACCATCTCCGGAAGCCCGAAGAGGCGGGCCAGGTCAACGGCTCCCTTGATAAAATAATCCGAACCGAACCACATACAGAGCAGGCCGCCGCCGCAAAGCAGGGCTGTCTGCGTAAATCCGGCAGCTGCCGCCTGGTTCCCGGCTGCAAATGCCTGGCTTTTATGTTTAGCCTGTTCGACCCGGCAGGCCCGGATGGTATAGGCGATCAGGATTACAATAAATAGAATCCCGAGCGGGCGGGGGAAATAACCATACCAAGCGGCTATGAGCAGAATAAGGCTGACGGTGAGGAGTAAATACAACTCTCGTGCCAGGTCTTTAAAGCGGACAGTTAGGGGGTAGAGAAGAGCGGCAATGGCCAGAACCAGGCCGATATTGGCAATGTTGGAGCCGACAATATTGCCAAGCATGATGTCGGGATGCCCCCGCAAAGCGGCTCTGAGGCTGATAAATAATTCCGGCAGCGAGGTGCCGAAGGCCACCACGGTGAGGCCGATGAGAAAGGAACTCATCCGCAGCCTTGCGGCTATCTTTATCGCCCCGGAGATCAGCATCTCACCGCCCAGGATTAGAACCGCTAAACCGCCGAGAAGGGCTGCCCCCGCCAGGGTGGAAGACGAAAAATTCACCACTTGCTGCACCTTGATCCCTCTTTATTTGATGTAACTGCTCAGCTCTCAGGCACATCCGGAGTCTTCGCTTACCTGGAGTCTTCGCTTACCCGGAGTCTTCGCTTACCTGAACAGTTACAGTTACGATTTGTCCAACTTTTTTTATAACCACTGCCAAAAATTATGCAATACGATGAAGAGATCATTCAGACGGTAAAAGACGCCGCTGATATTGTGGAAATTGTCGGTGAGACGGTTAATCTAAAGAAAAATGGCACGAATTACAAGGGCCTTTGTCCATTTCATTCTGAAAAGACTGCCTCCTTTAATGTAAATCCGAATCGTAATTTCTTCCATTGCTTTGGCTGTGGCGCAGGTGGTGATACCCTGAAATTCGTTATGTTGAGCCAGAGCCTGAATTTCGTCGAGGCCCTGAAGTATCTTGCCAATCGTTATCATATCACCCTGCCGGAGCGTGATCTTTCGTCTCGGGAGTTGAAAAAAAAACGGCGTAAGGACATTCTTTATGACATAAACCAGCAGGCGGCGGCGGTTTACCATGAGCTGCTGCTGAAGGATCCCAGGGCGGCCAGAGCCAGAGGATATCTTGCCCAGCGTGGAATTGGGGATGATATCGTCCGGGAATTTGAACTGGGTTACGCCCCGGAGGGCTGGTCTTTTATCCGCCAAGCCCTGCCTGGTCTTGCGGAGGCCGATCTGCTGGAGGCCGGTCTGCTGGCGGCTAATGAAAAGGGCCGGATCTATGACCGTTTTCGTGACCGTCTGCTTTCGCCAATCTTCAACCATAACGGTAAGCATCTCGCCTTCAGCGGCCGGATTATCGGGGCCGGAGAGCCCAAATACCTGAACAGTAAAGACAGTCTGATCTTTAATAAGAGTAATGTCCTGTTAGGGCTTTTTCAAAATAAAAAGGCCATTCGGGCCGCTAAGCGCTGCCTGTTGGTGGAGGGTAATTTTGATATTCTGGCTCTGGCTTCGCACGGTCTGCGTTACGCCGCCGCCCCTATGGGCACGGCTCTGACCGCAGTTCATGTCCGGGCCTTAAAGGGCTATGCCGAAGAGGTTATTATTCTCTTTGACGGCGACGCGGCGGGTATTAAGGCTGCCAGCCGGGCTGCGCCTATATTTCTCTCCCAGCGTTTGACCGCCAGGGTGGTGGTGCTGCCGCCGGAGCATGATCCGGACAGCTTTATCCGGGAATTTGGGGCTCCGGCCCTGGAGAAGGAGCTGGATAAGGCGGTATCCCTGCCGGAATTTCTTTTTAACGACCTGGAAAAGTGCTATGGTTTAAGCTTGGAGGGCAAGGGCCGGATTGTTGATGAATTACAGCCGATTATCCGGGCCATTGCCGATGATAACCTGCAGCGCACTCTCTTCGTCTCGCATTTCAGCCGGAAACTGGGGCTGCAGCCTGAACAGTTGGCGGGGCGTTTTACCACCCTGCGGCCCTCATCGCCTCCCCTACTCGAAAGCCCTCCGGCCGTGGAAACCTTACCCCCCTCCTTTAAGCTTTCCAGGGTGGAAGAGCAACTTTTGAGCTTTTTGATTATCTACCCCAGTTACTTAGAGCCTTTTTTAGCCGCCGGACTTAAGGAAAGTGTCTCAAGCCCCGGCGGCCGTCAGATTATTGAGGCTATGGTCAGCTTCACCGAGTCAGGGGCGGCGGCGGAGCCGGAACGTTTATTGGATTTTGTCGAAAGTCCGGCCCGGCCCTTCGTCTCAAAAAAAATAATCAATGCCCCTGTCTTGGAAGATGAAGAACTGCGTGTGGAGGCGGAGGAGAAGATTAACTGGCTGGCCGAAAATAAGTTACGCCTTGAGATGTTTGGCTTGACAGCCCAGATTAACAAAGCCATAAAAAATAATGATAATGAGCGGTTGATGAAATTGTTAAGCGCAAAGGACGAAATGCGGAAAAAAAAGCAACAAAAATAATTATTTAGTGGTAATTTATCGTAAAATTTAATATTTTTCGAATCGTAATTCTTACAATATCGGCTTTTGTCTTAAGTTTAAGTCTTGCCTGCTGCTATTTCATGGGGGAAAAGACTTGGGCCTTCAGCCTTCAGACCACAAAGCCGGCATCTACCGTCTTCTTCTAAATTAATCTGCCAATGGTAAAAAAAGAAAAGACTTCCGCAAAATTTCCCAGCCCTGCCGAGACAGTCAATGATGAGTCCCTAATGTCAGACGGGGATGATTTCATACTTCCCAATATGACGGAGGATGATAGTGATGAGGCAGAGCTTCTCAGTTTTGATACCGATGGTATAAATGTTGATCCGGTCAAGGCTTATCTCAAGGAGATGGGGACGGTCAGGCTTCTTTCCCATAAAAAGGAGGTTAAGCTGGCCGAGCAGATAGAGCTTGGTGACCGGCATGTCCAGAATATTCTGCTCTCCCTGCCCAATGCCGTTGACTGGCTCCTCGATCTTGGTGATAAGCTACGTTCCGGCAGTTTGAATATTTGTTCTCTGATTCGTGGTCTTGATAAAGAGGCGGAAGATGACAATATAGGGGTCAAGGAGGAATTTTTCTGGAAACTCTCCGAGGCGGTGCGTATTGATAATGAGAGACGCGCTCTGCGTGAGGATCTGCAAAACCTGGAGGACGATCAGGAGCAGGCCGTGAGGATCATGGTGCGGGTGGAGAGAAGCTGTCACGCTATTGCCGCCCTCTTTGGTGAATTCGTCTTTAATAATATCCATCTCGAGAAGATGGCTAAGACACTGCAGACCCTGGATGAGCAGATGGAAATGGCTCGGCAGGCTATTACTGACGGCACCTCAAGTCACGCCGAGAGTTTCCTGCTTGATTTAGAGAACAGCAGCAGTATGGATTTTGATACCGTCAGGCAGGCCTTTACTGCCATGCACCAGGCCCGTGGTTTCAGCCAAAAGGCCAAGAACCAGTTGATTCAGGCCAATTTGCGTCTCGTGGTAAGTGTGGCCAAAAAGTATGCCAACCGTGGTATGCAGCTCCTGGATCTGGTTCAGGAAGGCAATATCGGTTTAATCAAGGCGGTGGAAAAGTTTGAATATCGGCGGGGCTATAAGTTCAGCACCTATGCCACCTGGTGGATCAGGCAGGCGATTAACCGGGCCATTGCCGACCAGAGCCGCACCATCCGCATTCCTGTCCACATG
>JAJSAA010000106.1 GCA_024274995.1 Deltaproteobacteria bacterium | reverse complement strand
CCTCATCAACCTCATCAACCGGATATTCGGCCAGCTCGATAACCTCTATATTGCCGGTATCATCATTCGTTCTGAAAACCGCCGGGCAAACCTCCACACAGCCCTCACATTTTGAACACGTCCAGGTATCTATTTCAGGAACTTTCACTTTTTTAGCCTCAAATGTTAATTCAAACGCCCTGCCCTACCAGCATAAGATAAGGATATACACAGAAAACACCCAATTCCTATACAACTTTACCTATCATCTCCAACCAACTTCAGATAATTTATTTTTTCCCGCTTGCCAACGTAAAAGGCATTTCATAATATAAAAACAGCATACGGTAGCCAAGGGCGGGCAGATAACTATTATATTAATGGTTCTCGGGCTCAAATCCCCGCCCCGCAACCGCTCAAATGTATCTTTTATTCATTAGCATCACAGGAGAGCATGATGAAACAACCCCTAACCCTGCAAGCAAAACTTAATGTAATCTTAACCGCCTTCCTTATTCTTGGCCTGACCAATGCCGCCATTATTTTTTATGTGGTGAACCAGCAGAAAGAAGCTGGTCGAGCCATTAACCTGGCCGGACGTCAGCGCATGCTCACCCAGAGACTGGCCAAGGAGGTATTCATTGCCCACAGCCTTACCGGCCACCCCCAAAAGGCTGACAACCTGAATCGGGTGCTGACCGAAATCGACAAAACCGCCAATCTTTTCGATATCACCCTGAACGGCCTTTTGCGGGGCAACAGCCAGCAGGGGCTGACCCCCGTCGCCGACCCCGACACCCGCCAGAAGTTGCTTGAGGTCAAAAAGATGTGGCAGATCTTCAATACGGCAATTCAGACATTTGTCAAATCAGAACCGAACAGCGCCTCATATAATAATGCCATGCGGATAATACAGCATAATAATGTTCCACTGCTGAAGACCATGAACAAGGCGGTTGGCTTATACGAAAAGAACAACAATCTAAACAGCATTATGTGGGTTCAAGGCATACTTTTAAGCGTGATCTTGACGATTATCATTCTGGCTTGGTTTTTTACTAACCGTGAAATCGTTGTACCGCTGAATAAAGCCGGCAATACCCTGCGTGCCAGTTCGGAAAGTCTCAACACTCTTTCAGCGTCAGTAGCCAGCGCCGCCGGCAATATAGCTGATGAAGCATCCAACCAGGCAGCCGCCACCGAAGAATCGGCAGCCTCTCTTGAAGAAATAACCAGCATGACCCGCCAAAACGCCGAAAATACTACCGAGGCCAATGCAAAGATGAAGGCTACTCAAGAAGTCGCTGAAAAGGCCAAGGTCTTTATGAAAAATATGAATAAAGCCATGGATGATATTCGAGTCGCCAGTCGTGAGACCCAGGAGATTGTTAAAACTATCGATGAAATCGCCTTTCAGACCAACCTGCTTTCTTTGAATGCGGCGGTTGAAGCGGCCAGGGCAGGCGAAGCCGGAGCCGGTTTCGCGGTGGTTGCCGACGAGGTCAGAAATCTCGCCATACGATCCGCCAATTCAGCCGGCGAAACCTCTAAATTAATTGAAAACATCGTCCAGCGCATCAAAGGCGGCTCCGACATGGTACACCAGGCAAGTGAAGCATTTAAAGAGGTAGCTGATGGAGCCGCTAAGGTGGCAGTTCTATTAGATGAAATAGCCCATGCCAACGGCGAACAGTCCCTTGGCGTTGATCAAATCACCGTGGGGATCAACGAGATGGACAGTTCAACCCAAAAAAATGCCGCCACCTCCGAAGAGGCCTCGGCAACAGCGGCAGAGATGCAGAGCGAAGCACTCAAATTAAAGCGGCTGGTGAATGAACTCATGCGTATCGTTAACGGACAGGTTTAAAACGCCGATCATGAATATCAAACTACCCCCTGATCCAACATAGCATCGGCGGTCTTGACGAAGGCGGCTATATTGGCCCCGGCCATATAATTACCAGCCTGACCATATTCCGCCGCCGCCTCAAGACAGGTGCGGTGAATCTCACTCATTATATGGCGCAGACGGCCCTCCACCTCGTCCCGGGGCCATTTAAGGCGCATGGAGTTCTGGGCCATCTCCAGCCCGGAGACCGCCACTCCGCCGGCATTGGCCGCCTTACCCGGGGCATAGAGCAGTTTATTATCAATAAAAAGATCAATGGCCTCCGGGCTGGCCGGCATATTGGCCCCTTCGGAAATCAAAAATACCCCGTTGGCAATGAGATTGGCGGCATCCCGTGCGT
>JAJSAA010000105.1 GCA_024274995.1 Deltaproteobacteria bacterium | reverse complement strand
TTAATTCGTCAATTCAACACAATATAAACCTGATGAACGTATCATTTTCTTGTATTACCCCCAGCCAGAATTGTCTGATTGCGGCCCCCTTCTTTGGCCCGATAAAGGGCCTGATCGGCTAATTCTATAATATCCGCCTTCAGCCCGGCATCCTCGGGATAGGCGGCAATGCCCGCCGAAATGGTCACCCCAACCTCCCGGCCGTCAATTTTAAATTTCAGGGCCGCTATATCACACCTGATACGTTCCGCCATCAGACGGGCTCCTTGTTTATCGGAATTTTCTAGAATCAAGGCGAATTCCTCACCGCCGTAACGGGCGGCAAGATCCTCGCGCCTGACGTCCCGGGCCATGACATCGGCCACGGCCTTTAAAACCTGGTCGCCAAACTGATGGCCGTAATTATCATTAAATTTTTTAAAAAAATCTATATCACAGATAATCATGGCAAGAGGGCTCTTCCGTCTCTTGGCCCGGTGCAGCATGACATCAAAGCCATGCTGAAAGCTACGGTGATTAGCGAGGGAGGTAAGACCATCGGTGGTGGCCATTTTACTAATTAATTCATGCGCTTGAGCCAAATCAATCTTGATAGCCGCCTGGTCGGCAATAAGCCCCAGGAAATCGCGTTCCTGACGGCCGAATATATTATCATGAAATGCGGCCACAGTCAGGGCGCCAATGGGACAGCCCTTTTCCGGGCAGAGAGGAACGATCAATAACGACTTAAAACCATCAAGGCAATGTTTATTGGAAAATATCGGCGCCGGCCCCCGATATGAGGCATTGGCAGGCAGGGGAAGATTCAGTTTCAACACCTGCCCCACCAGCCCTTCATCGCAACCGTATTCCAAGCCCATGAGCGCTTCATACCTGCCACCGCTGACAAAGGCGGTATAGTGAATATCATTGTCAAGCAGACTTATGGCGATGAAATTAACGGCCAGCAGGTTATTTACCGCCCCGGCTGTGGCCTCGAAAACAGATTCCAGCCCCAGGCCCCGGTTCAACTCCCGCAGACCGCCGCATATCTTCTGCAACAGGCTCCGTTCATGCTCAACACCGACTAACAACTCACCAAACTCCCGTTCCTTAATCATCTTATCGGCGCACCGACGCAGAAGAGCCCTGTCCTCGTCCCGCCAGGTTCCAATTTTCTGACGATCAGCAGTCAAAATAAAAAAGCCCCTACCGTCTTTATCACCCGCCGCAGACGGGCAGCGCAGGGCAATAGCGCTGCCCGTCTGCCCTGGATTCTGGTAATATATCAAACCGGAATAGGTCTTGCTGACTTTAGTCAAGCTGACCTCGGTGCGACCATGAAGCAGACCGCCCAGCAGACCGGCTCCTCGTTCAAAGGGGCCGGCAAGGGTATCATCACGTTCTGAAGATATAGTCAGAAGCTGAACAGGCCCCTTGGGGCTGGCCCATAAAAAGGCGGCCGTTGTAAGACTCAGGGCCTGGCACAGTAATTCAAGCTGTAGTTGCAGGGCCTCATGCTGAAATCCCGCAAAATCCCGTTCAACACCAGCGCTGGAAATAGACTGAACCGCCGGCTCAATCCCCGACAGGGAAGAAAAGGCGCTTGGCAGATGCCGATGTTTACCAGACGCCCGGCGCTGACCGCTATATACTTTTTTCAAATATGAACGAATTACCGGCATAGGAATGAAAAAACTTATTTAATGGTGCGGCATTATATTGCCATTCAAGATAAATTGTGGAATTATACTGAAAATTATTCGTAACAATCCTCTTTATGGAGCAAGAAAATGGCTAAAATAGGTAGAAATGACCCTTGCCCCTGCGGCAGCGGCCTGAAATATAAACGATGTTGTCTCGGCAAACAGGAGGCCGGGACAATCCCCACTCCCAATAAAAAAATTACCGTCAGCGGCGAAGCGGGAATTATCCGGCAGGCCGCCATTAATCATCAGGAGACCTTAAAGATCATCGGTGTCTTTATCTTCTTCTCAACTGCCGCCGGCGATGCCTGGATTCTGGAATTAACCGAGCAGGACGCCGCCATGGTGGCCCAAAATGGCAAGGCCATTGATGTAGAGATCAGCGAACAGGCCGAGACCATCTCCATTAACTGGTCACACCGCTTCAAGATCAAAAATAAAAGGTTCATCACCATCTCTTATCAGGACAAGACCTCCGAAACCTATGAAAAATATCCGGCGGCCACCATTAATTCCACCCTGAAAAAGATCCAGCGCCGTTTTTCTTCCGAGCTCTTGGAAAGTATTCACGTCAATGATGATGGTCAGGAGACAACAAGCCCGGCGTAACCCACCACCTGCTCGATATCACCGCTGACTTCCCCGGAATCAGAATAACGCACCAGCTCAGCCTGTGAGGCTCCGAGGAGAACGGCGGCCGTCAGGACAATGGTGACCGGAATAAATCCGCACATGCTGATCTGCTCCCTGATTACGGTGGCATACAAGGCCTCCGGATCAAGCCTCTCAATACAGTCTAACGCCAGACTGTCTTTACGGCTGGCGGTATTACGGCTCTCATAATGAGTCATATCCGTACTGGCCACCATGAGAACCGGCTGCGACCAGGCCCTGATGGCCCGGGCCAGTTCCTCACCGGCCCGATAACATTGCGCGTAAGATATATAGGCGGCGCAGATCGGCACTATTTCCAACTCCGAGGTAAAATATTGTAGAAAAGGAATCTGTACCTCTATGGAATGTTCTCTTAAATGAGCCGTGTAATCATCTCTGAACATCTCCCCGGCCAGGAGATTATCGGCCAGGGCGCAATTTATATTCACTTCCCCCATGGGCATCCGCCAACACCCCTCCCGCATCAAGGATAGATCCGCCCCTGTTCCGTGGTGATTAGGGCCTATAACCACCACCACAGGCGGGATATCAAGCCGTTTAAAGGTCTGGGCGGCCACGGCCCCAGAGTAAACATATCCAGCGTGCGGCACGACAGCGGCCAGCGCCCGGCAGGTTTTAACCTCAGCCACTTGGTAAGACAAATCGGCAATCAAACTCCGCAACTTCTCACCATCAGCGGGATAAAATTGACCGGCAACCGCAGGTAATCGTATCATCATCCTACCCCCCCCCTGTTATTATAGTCTCAGTATAACTTCAGTCCTGCAACCGGCAGGGCCGATCTCTATTCCAAGGGTAACAATTTACTGGTTCCCCGACGAAAAGCTCTCAGCCAATAGTTGTTGAATTCCCATTATCAAGCACATACCAGGCCGTACCCTGGGGACTGTCCTTCAACTCGATATTCCTAACCAGCAGCAGATCCCTGATTTCGTCGGCCCTGGCCCAGTTCTTATCCCGGCGGGCGGCAAGCCGTTCCTCAAGCAGGGCGGCTAATTCCTCTTCAGTCATCCCCAAGGAACGTAGATGGCGGCTCTGTCCCTCACGCAGATAAGCGGCCGAATCCTGGCGCAGCAACCCCAGAATCCCCGCCAACCGGGTAATAGCGGCCGCCCCCTGCCGCAGGAGTTCAATGTCCTCTGCCGCCGGCACCTTAGGCAGTCTCTGGCGCAGACGGTTCATCATCTTGACGGCCTCAAAGAGGACACCAAGCCCCTGAGCCGTATTAAAATCATTATCCATGGCCTCAACAAAACGCCCCTCCAGGCCAGTCAGCCGCTCCTGATCTTCACAGGCGGCAACAGGCTTTGCCCCTTCCACCCCATCCGGCAGGGCGGCGCAGGCCGCCATACAATTATAAAGCCGATTAACAGCGCTCTGGGCCTCATTAATGGTACTGCCGGAAAAATCCAGCGGATGACGATAATGGGTGGAAAAGACCATCATCCGCAGAGCCTCTGGATGATGATTTTTCAGCACTTCACGGATAGTCAAAAAGTTATGCAGAGACTTGGACATCTTCTCGTCCCGAATAGTCACAAAGGCGTGATGAAGCCAATATTTGACAAAGGGCTTCCCCGTCGCCCCCTCACTCTGGGCAATCTCGTTTTCATGGTGGGGGAAGACCAAATCCTCACCACCGCCATGAATATCAAAACTATCTCCGAGGTATTTACGGCTCATGGCCGAACATTCAATGTGCCAGCCCGGCCGACCGGGGCCCCAGGGACTGTCCCAGACCGGCTCACCTGGTTTGCTGGCCTTCCAGAGGGCAAAATCCATGGGATTCTTTTTCTTTTCATTGATGGATATACGGGCTCCAGCCTTTAAATCATCAAGATTACGCCCTGAAAGAGCGCCATAATTCTTAAAGCGCTCAACTTCAAAATAGACATCCCCCGCCATCTCATAGGCCATACCCCGCTTCATCAACTCCTCGATAAGCTGAATAATTTCGGGGATATGCTCCGTGGCCCGCGGTTCAGCCGTTGGCCTGTCTACTCCCAAGGTATCCATATCTTTATAAAATTCGGCAATAAAACGCTGCGACAACTCCTCACAGCTAACCCCCTGTTCCTGGGCCCGTTTAATTATCTTGTCATCAATATCAGTAAAATTACGGACATAGGTAACATCATGGCCACGATAACGCAGATAGGCAACCATCATATCAAAGACCAGGGCCGAACGGGCATGACCAATATGACAAAAATCGTAGGCGGTAATACCACAGACATACATGCGGACATGTTTGCCGTCCAGGGGAATGAACGGTACCTTTTTCCTGCTTTTGGTATCAAATATATATAAACTCATGAAAAAACACCTGTGATTGAAGATATGGAAATAATGTGGTAAAAGATACGTCAAATTTCAATATTTACCAGAAATCATTTTTTCCTTCATCAACTTTGTTTAGAGCCGCCACCTCCTCTAAAAAATTAAAAAATAAATAAAAACACATCCACTATGCTTCCTGAACCAAGACTGCTTCCTAACGGCCTCACCCTGACCTATATCGACGAATCAAAAAAAATAGCCGGAGATCGCTGGCAGATTAAAATTCGCTGCGTTGCCAGCCTGCCGCTGGATGAAACAATGTGAGCGGTACTGCGTAAATTAAGCCCGGAAGAACAGAAATTCATCCATAACGAACTAACAGATGGCCTGCGCCATGAGCAGTTATGGGAACGACAGTTTATCGACAAGGATGTCAAGGAACAGGTCGTGGCCGAAGAGCTGGAACGGATCACGAAATTATTTCCCTATTTAAGTCAGACGGATTTTGGTGAAAAGCTGTTTAACCAACGGCTGTCAGAACTGCGGCAGGCCTTTAAACAAAGGCCCTTGCCCCCAGAGACAGCCTCCACAATACCAGAGCCTGATGATTTCTCGGCCTGCTTCAAAAAT
>JAJSAA010000104.1 GCA_024274995.1 Deltaproteobacteria bacterium | reverse complement strand
GCCCATCATAATGGCCTTGGAGCCTTTGTTGACCTGGGGGCCGGTGTAATCCAGGGTATCCTGCGAGACGTTGGAGAAAACAAAGAGATCTGTCTGCCAGTTAATCCTCTCTAATACATGGCACCAGAGAGTCGGGAAGTCGTTTATGTCTATGCCGCCGTCGGTAATAATCAAGAATTTGGTCAGTGACAGTTGTCCTTCGCCAAGGATGCGGAGGCCAGCGGCAAAAGCCTCGCGCGGATAACGGTTGCAGATCCTGGCGGCGGCGAGACAATGAAAGCCGGTATCGCCAAAGGTTTTTAATTCCTGAACCCCGTTCATCACCAGGGGAAAGAGCGGCGAAAGGAGATCCTGCAGAAAATCACCGATATAGTAGTCTTCCTGGCGGGGGCGGCCCACCACAGTAGCAGGATAGATGGCGTCTTTGCGGCAATAGAGGGTCTGGGCCTGGAATACGGGGTAGTCGTGGCGCAGGGAGTCGTAGCCGTAGTGATCGCCAAAGGGGCCTTCCGGTCGTCTGAGTCGGGGAGGAACCTGCCCCTGAACCGCGAATTCGGCGTTGGCGATTAATTGGTGGCCGCCCTCCGGGCTGGCGGTTACCGGCAGTTTTGAGCCGAGGAGTAGTGAGGCTAACAAAAGCTCGGGGATATTCTCCGGCAGGGGGGCGATGGCCGCCATCATCAAGGCCGGGGGGCCGCCGATGAAAAGAGTCATGGGTAGGCTCTCGTTCCTTTTTTCGGCCTCGTAATAGTGAAAACCGCCGCCCTTGTGGATCTGCCAGTGAATACCGGCGGTTTGGTCGTCGTAACGCTGGACGCGGTACATCCCCAGATTATGACCGCGGCCATCCGGATGCTCGGTATAGACCAGGGGCAGGGTAACAAAGGGGCCGCCGTCTGTGTCCCAGGAGGTGAGGAGGGGCAGATCATTGAGGTGGGGCGGCTGTTGGCGGTGTTCCAGAATTGGAGCTCGCCGGACATTTTTAAGGCCGATTTTCATGGCCTGTTTAATGATATGGCGGCTGTCCCATAGTCGGCTGAGGGATGGCGGGCCGAATGATTCTATGGTATGAACCAGGCCCTGGACAAATTTTTGCGGCCTTCGGCCAAAGGCCAGTTCAAGGCGTCTGTTGCTGCCGAACAAATTAGTTACCACCGGGAATCGGCTGCCTTTTACCTTGGTGAAGAGTAAAGCCGGGCCCTGGCGGGCGATAACCCGGCGGTGGATTTCGGCAATCTCGAGGTAGGGGTCAACCTCTGCCTCAATTACATGCAGTTCTGATTCCTGGCGCAGAATATTGATATAGGCCCTGAGATCGGGGATATGTTCTGTCAAAAAAAGCTCCAAAGATAAGTCTATTCGGTCAAATTGGTTAAACAGCCCTGAGTTATGGGCTGTAGAGGCTGACAAAAATAATTTGTAAATTGAACACTTATGGTATCATTTTAAATAAAAATTTATTAGTGTTTCGGTTGAATTTGGGCTAAGCACCTTGGTGCTGTTCCAAGTTAACGGGGTCTAATTGAGGAATAAACGGTGATATTCTCCTTCACGCAGACGCTTTTTCATGGTCTTTGTTAACAGGTCTATAATATTAGTTAATTCCTGATCCGTCAGGCGGGGGATCAGGGTGTCTAATAATTCGTTTTGGCTGAATTTCTGGAGAAATTTTCTAAGGGATTGTTCATCGGTGCGGCGGTTCCAGCCAAAGCATATTTGTTCAATTTCTTCAGGCATAAGAATTAGTGGTGCGTAATTTATGAGTGAAAAAAAACGTGGGGCGCTGCATAAAGGGCAACAGTTCGAAGAAATTAATTCCCCTCAGCATATTCTGCGCGTTCTAACTGATATAAAAAAGCAGCATAAGTTTATAATATTACAGCATAAAGGGTATCAGTCCGGCAGCACAGCTCTGGTAGAACCAAGGGCGGATTTTCTGCTTATTGACCGGCCTCTGGATTGGCCCGGAGTAAGTAAAAAAATTAGAGTCCTATATCGTGATAATACCAATGTGTGGTGCTATTTTAATACAATTCTGCTTAATTCCAGCCAAGATACCTTAAAAACTTCATTTCCAACAGAACTTTTTCGCATGCAGCGCCGGGCTCATTTCCGGATTGTAATGTCTTCACTATGTAAGGTGTCATTTAAGAATAATGATACCGATTTTCTTGAGGCGCGGATTAACGATCTGAGTGTTGGCGGCATGTCCATCTGTTTGCTGGGCTTAGATAATGTTGAGCTGCTTAAACAGGGGGATAATGTGGTGGATATAAGCATTCGTTTTGCCCCGGAAGGTAAGGCGGAGCAGGAGGATGAGCTGGAGATCAAAGAGGGGGGAATAGTGCGTTTTTTTAATACCGAGGATGGTCGTCGTTGTATGGGGGTGGAATTTCATGTCCAGGACTGGGAGGGCAACCGGCTCATGCAGTTTGTTCGTAGCCGGGAGCTGGCCGCTCTCCGCAAGGGGGTCGTTTAGATAGTTTTGCTTGGGGATGAAGAATCGCAATAACCAGCGGAGTGTAACTGCTCAGTCCCCGTTAATGCGCCAATGAGCCTGGCGTTCCTTAGGGCCATCGAATTCGCAGAAGAATATTCTCTGCCAGGTGCCTAATTTCAGGGCGCTATTCTCAATAAATATTAGTTCAGAGCTGCCGATTATTGAGGTCATCATGTGGGCCTGCGAGTTGCCTTCGAGGTGTTTATAAGGGAATTGGCCGGGGACGATACGCTCGATTACCGCGGCGATATCCTGCTGGACGGCCGGATCGGCCCCCTCGTTAATGGTCAGGGCGGCGGTGGTATGCGGGCAGTACAGATAGCAGATGCCGCTCTCACAGCCGCTTCGCTCCAGGGCCTTGTTTATCTGGGTAGTTATATCTATCAGTTCTATTTTTCTGGAGCTGCTGATGGTGATGGTTCCCTTCTTGTTCATAGCAGGCCTCTTATGTTGCGGGTAAAGCGCACAGCAGGGTGTCCCTGAAACGCTCGCCTCTACTTCCGAGATGTTATAAGGTCAAGAGTGTGCTTTGTTGAGCGCTTGGTGTGGCGGCATTGAATAACAACTGAAAAAATATTATAAATAAAGTCTGTTCAGTGACAACCAGTTCGGATCTGTGCTTATCTGCTCAGTTCTGAATAGTTACCGTAAAAAATATAATAATATGTTTGAGTTTGTCAAAGGTATTATTTTAGGAGCATTAAATGTTGGAACAAAATTTGTTGAGTCCAGCTCTCCCCTGGCAGAGGTCTGCGCCTTGAATTATTATCCGGTATGTCTGAATATCGCTGGCCGTTCATGTCTGATTGTTGGCGGCGGCCGGGTGGCGGAACGTAAGGCCGGAGGGCTCTTGGAGTGCGGGGCTGAGGTCTGTGTCATCAGCCCGCAATTAAGTCCCGGCCTGTGCCTGCTTTATGATCAGGGTATTATCAGCTGGCGGCAGCGGGGCTATGAAAGTGGCGATGTGCGGGGAGCCTTTCTGGTGATGGCTGCCACCGATGATCATGAGGTACAGGATATGGTCGTGGCTGATTGCGGCCGACATAATATTCCGCTCAATGTGGCTGATGTGCCGGATAAATGTAATTTTATTCTGCCAGCCCTGATGCGCCGGGGCAGTCTCTCAATTGCTGTCTCCACCTCTGGCAAGAGTCCGGCTCTGGCCAGGGAGCTTAAAGAGCGCCTGCGGGCGGAGATTGGGGCTGAATTTGAGCTTCTGAATGATATGATGGGGCTGCTGCGGGCGGAGGTCATGGGCCGGGGGTTGGAACAGAAAGAGAATGAAGCTGTGTTCAAGGAGATATTGGCCGTCGGGCCGGCAGTCTGGATCAAGGAACATAACTGGCCGCCCATCCAGGCCCATCTTGAGAAGGTGCTGGGTACTCTGCCTGATTCTCTCATGGATGAGCTGCGTGAACTTGTGGAGAGGGGTGCGCCAGGGGTGCAATGAAGGCCGTCCATGGGCGGTTAATCGATATTATTGGGTAACTGCTCAGCTGTACCCCACCTTCGTTCGTTTCGGCCTCCTCACGTACAGGAAGTATCGGAGTCTTCGCTTACCTGACTCGGAGGCTGAAACGAACGAACCGGGAGCACATCTGAACAGTTACAGTTACGAGTTTAGGGCAATTCCCAGCTCTCGCTGAATAGTTATATTATTGGAGTATATTATGGCCTTATTGTTTAACTTAACCTTCCTGGTTTATATTGTGGCCGCAGTTTTCTATGTGGTTTATTTCATTAATCAGAAGAATGATATCCGAACCATGGCCCATCTGATTCTGGTTGGCGGCGGTCTGCTGCATACCGCCGCTCTCGTGGCCCGCTATTTGACCGACGGTCATACGCCCATTACCAATATGCATGAGGCGGTCTCCTTTTTCGCCTGGTCTATGACCTGGGGCTTTTTGATTTTTCGCTGGCGTTATAAGGTCAAGAATTTTGGTACGTTTGTCTCTATTCTCGTTGTTTTGCTGATGACGGTTTCTGCCGTCTCCTCGCAGGAGGTTATCCCTCTGCCGCCAGCTCTGCGCAGTAACTGGCTGCCCATCCACGCCTCCATCGCCCTGATGGCTGACGCCTTTCTGGCCATGGGCTTTTGCGGCGGGGTGATGTATCTCCTGCAGGAGAACGAGATCAAGTCCCGGCGCTTCGGGATATTCTATGAACGGCTGCCGTCCCTGGAGGCCCTGGATAATCTTAACCATCACTGTCTCACCGTTGGTTTTCCCCTGCTCACCCTTGGTATCATAACCGGTTCCATCTGGGCCAAACAGGCCTGGGGAACCTATTGGCAATGGGATCCCAAGGAAACCTGGTCGCTGATTACCTGGTTCATTTACGCCGCTCTTTTACATTTCCGCTTTACCCTGGGCTGGCGGCGGCGGCGGGCGGCAATTATCTCGATAATTGGTTTTGGCGCCGCCCTCTTCACCCTCTGGGGAGTATCATATTTGTTGGGGGGGCTTCATTCCTATGTTGGCTGATAATTTAATGATTATCGGGGTCAACCATAAGGTCGCTCCGGTGGAGATCCGTGAAAAATTGGCCCATACTGGTGATTGTGAAAATCCGGTGGTGACCTTGAAAAACATGTCAGGCTGCAATGAAGGCTGTTTTCTCGGGACATGTAACCGGGTGGAGGTTATTTGTGCCGGGGACGGTTCTGATGAACTGGCCATGGCGGTGCGGCATATGTTGTTTGCTCGGAGTAATCTCTCTGATACTGAGGCTCTGCGTTACAGTTATACCTACAGGGGGCAGGAGGCCATTCTGCATCTCTTTCAAGTGGCGGCCAGTCTTGATTCTATGATTATCGGTGAGCCGCAGATTCTTGGGCAGCTTAAGAAGGCTTATCGGCAGGCCGTGGAAAACAACGGGGTCGGCACCATCCTTAACAAGTTTATCAATAAATCTTTTTCCGTTGCCAAGCGGGTACGGACGGAGACCAATATTGGCAGTAACGCGGTATCCATCAGTTTTGCCGCCGTGCAATTGGCCAAAAAGATATTCGGCAGCCTGGAATATAAGCGGGTTATGCTGGTGGGGGCCGGAGAGATGGCGGAACTGGCCGCGGAGCATCTCCTGGCTCAGGGAATTGAAGAGGTGGTGGTGGCCAACCGGACTCTGGCCAATGCCGTGAAGCTGGCCCGGCAATTCAAGGGCCGGGCCGTCTCCCTTGAAGATCTGGTTGATGAACTGGAGAATATTGATATTCTCATTAGTTCAACCGGGGCCAGGGGGCTGGTTCTGCGCCGTGAGGATGTCAAACCGGTGATGCGCCAGCGCATGAATAGTCCCCTGTTTTTAATTGATATTGCTGTGCCTCGTGATCTTGATCCAGAATTAAATAACCTTGATAATGTCTACCTTTACGATATTGACAATCTCACCGATGTGGTGGAAGTCAATAAATCGGCACGTGAGAAGGAGGCTGACCGGGCCGGACGTATTGTTCAGGAAGAGGCCGTTAAGTTCGCCGCCTGGTTAGAGAGCCTCGCCGTAACGCCTACCATAATAGATCTCCGGGATAAAATAGAGACCATAAGGCGGGCAGAATTAGAGCGCACAATGCCGCGCTTGAGTTCCTTGACCCGGAAACAGCAGCAAACTATTGAGATGATGATGACCTCCATGGCCAATAAGATACTTCATCATCCAACCCTTTTTCTGAAGGCGGATAAACGCTCATGCGTGCAACAGGAAAGAATTAATCTGGTGCGTGAGATGTTTGATCTTTAGCTAATAAATTATTTCCTTGAATTTTGTGATAATTGTTATTAATCTTATTATATAAGAATAATTCTCAAACAGAGGCAAACCAATGTTATCAGATACCCCACTGAGAATGACCCGACAGAGAAAAGTTATCCTTGAGCGGCTGCGTTCCGTAACCAGCCATCCCACTGCCGACGAAATGTATGAGATGGTGAGACAATATTTGCCCAAGATAAGTCTGGGAACCGTTTATAGAAATCTTGAGCTTATGTCCGAAGAGGGCATAGTTCTAAAGATTGATGTCGGTGGCAGTAAGAAGAGGTTTGACGGCAATACCGCTACTCATTATCATTTGCGCTGTTTAAACTGCGGCCGGGTTGATGATCTGCATATGGAGCCTGTCCAGGGGGTCGAAACCAAGGCTGCCGCTCTGAGTGGTTACCAGGTTATGACCCATAGCCTCGAAGTCCGTGGTCTATGCCCGGCCTGCGGCAAAAAAAATACCAAAAGTCAGTAGCTGCTCAGCTCGGGCATATCTTCTAAGCAGCAAGAATTGTGATTATTAGAAAGTACTGGTATTCGGTTGGGAGTTCTTGTAGTCTTAAAGTTGTAATTGCGAAGACAATTTAGGTGTTTAACTAAATATTAAAAGGCAAGGAGGATAAAATGGCAAGTATCAAGGGATCAAAGACGGAAAAGAATATTTTGACGGCTTTTGCCGGTGAATCGCAGGCCCGTAATCGCTATAGCTACTTTTGCAAGGCAGCCAAAAAAGAGGGTTATGTCCAGATCGCGGCGATTTTTGAAGAGACCGCTGAACAGGAGAGGGCTCACGCCAAGCGGTTGTTTAAGTTTTTAGAGGGCGGGGAGGTGGAGATCAGCGCCGCCTATCCGGCCGGGGTAATCGGCACCACCCTGGAGAACCTCAAGGATTCGGCTGCCGGGGAGCATTTTGAGCAGAGTTCAATGTATCCCGACTTTGCCGAGGTTGCGGAAGAGGAAGGTTTTGGTGCCATCGCCGCAGCCTTTAAATCTATTGCCGTGGCCGAGCAGCACCATGAGCGGCGTTATCTTGCCCTGGCAGCCAATATTGAGGCCGGTCAAGTGTTTAAACGTGATGAGGAGACCTCCTGGGTTTGTAAAAAATGTGGTTATGTCCATAAGGGCAAGGAGGCCCCCGGGGTCTGCCCGGCCTGCCAGCATCCTCAGGCCTATTATGAGCTTCTGGCCGAGAATTGGTAAGTATGAAGCCAAAGGCTTACGGAGACTAAAAAAATAAAGTCAATTACTGCCGCCGGACGAAACAGGACTCTGGCGGTAGCAATTCCAGGAAATAAGGAGAATGAAATGGCTGAGAAATTACAGGTGTATAAGTGTGCGGTCTGTGGCAATGTTGTTGAGGTACTCCATGCCGGGGCCGGAGAATTGGTCTGCTGCGGGAAACCCATGAACCTTATGGCTGAGAACACCACGGATGCCGCCAGGGAGAAGCATGTGCCGGTAATAGAAAAGACCGCCGATGGTTTCCTGGTTAAGGTCGGCAGCGTTGCCCATCCCATGGCGGAGGAGCATTATATTGAATTTATTGAATTGATTGCCGGTGGCCGGGTTTTCCGCCAGGAGTTGAAACCTGGCGATCAGCCGGAGGCCTCCTTTGTCATTAGTGCCGCTGAGGTCAGTGCCCGGGCTTTCTGTAATCTGCACGGTCTGTGGAGGGCCTGATATGTTTAGTGATAAAATGTCTAAGGCCATGGCCGGGCAGGTCAATGCCGAATATTACTCCGCCTATCTCTATCTCTCCATGAATTCCTATCTCCATTCCATGAATCTTTCTGGGATGGCCAATTGGATGAATATGCAGACTCAGGAGGAACTCTTCCACGGCACCAAGATGTACAAATTTATCTTGGAGCGCGGCGGCCGGGTTATCCTGGATAAAATTGACCAACCGCCCAGCGCCTGGGACTCGCCGCTGGCGGTTTTTGAAAATGCTTATGCCCATGAGCAGAAGGTCACCGGACTGATTAATGATCTGGTGGATTTGGCCCAGGAAGAACGGGATCATGCCACCAATATCTTTCTGCAGTGGTTCATCAGCGAGCAGGTGGAGGAGGAGGCTAATGCCAGTGGTATTGTGCATAAACTGCAATTAATCGGCAACGATGCTGGTGGTCTCTTTGGCCTGGATCAGGAGCTGGGCAGCCGGGTATTCACCATGCCCGCTGCTGGCTAAGGGCTTCGATTCTATGGAAAGGTAGGCGCTGCCGGGCGGGGCTCTTTAAGTCCTGCCCGGCGCTATCAGGAAGAAAGATATAAAGGAGTGGAAATGGGAGTTACAGAGGTAAAGGATAAAGTTTACTGGGTGGGGGCGGTGGACTGGGATATCAGGGACTTCCACGGTTATTCCACCTACAAAGGTACGACCTATAATGCCTATCTCGCCGTGGACGAAAAGATTACTCTTTTTGATACGGTGAAGAGTAATTTTAAGGATGATCTGCTCTATCATATCAGCGAGGTGGTGGAACCGGACAAGATTGATTATATCGTGGTCAATCATGTGGAGATGGATCATACCGGCTGTCTGCCGGAGCTCATTGAGCGGATAAAACCTGAAAAGATATTCTGCTCGCCCATGGGTGAGAAGGTGCTTAAATCACATTTCCATCGTGAAGACTGGCCTCTGGTTGTGGTCAAGAGTGGTGATCGTGTCAGCCTTGGCAAGAAGACGGTTTCCTTCCTGGAGACTAAGATGCTGCATTGGCCGGACAGCATGTTCTCCTATATTGAGGAGGATAAACTGTTAATCTCAAGTGATGCCTTTGGTCAGCATATTGCCAGTACGGAGCGTTTTGTCGATGAAATTGAATTGGGTGAGGTTTTGCGGCATGCGGCCAAGTATTACGCCAATATTCTGCATCTTTTCTCTCCCAATATAAGGAAGCTTTTGGCTACGGTGGCCGAATTAAAGCTCGATATTGACATGATTGCCCCTGATCATGGCCTGATCTGGCGCGGCAATCCCGCCGACATTCTAACGGCCTACGACCGCTGGAGCCGGCGGGAGACCAAGGATAAGGTATTGGTAATTTATGACTCAATGTGGAAGAGTACGGCGAAGATGGCCCTGGCCATTGGCGGGGCAATTTCCCGGCAGGGGGTGGATGTCAAGATGTATAATCTGGCCGTAAACCATCGCAGTGATATCATGACGGAGGTGCTTGACAGCCGGGCCCTGATTTTTGGTTCTCCAACCTTAAATAACGGTATTTTGCCGAGAATGGCTGATTTTATCTGTTATTTAAAGGGGCTGCGTCCTAATGGTAAGTTAGGGGCCGCCTTTGGCTCCTTTGGCTGGAGCGGCGAGGCCGTGAAGAATATGAACAGCGCCATGGATGAGATGGGTATTGAGCTGATTGATCCCGGTCTGCGGGTGAAAAATGTTCCCACCGTTGAGGACTTTGATCAATGCAAGGCCCTGGGGGCTAAAATCGCCCAGGCTGTACTGGCGGCAGGGAGCTGAGCAGGGCTGCCTATGCGTTTGCGGGCCTTGAATAAGCATGTGGCCGCCGTTTTGCGGGAGCTGCCATTTTCTGAGGCCATGACTCGTCTCGAGGCGGATGAACCGCCCAAGCGCCTGCTGAAGCCGCTTTTTTCCTGTCTCTGTAGTGGCGAGGAACAGGTGAAATGGTTTGCGGTGAGCGCCGTGGGCCGGGCGGTTACCGCCATGGCGGTTAAGGAGTTCGAGGATGCCAGGGTGGTTATGCGCCGCTTTATGTGGATGTTGAATGACGAATCAGGCGGTATTGGCTGGGGGGCCCCGGAGGCCATGGGTGAAGTAATGGCCTGTGAACCCAGGCTGGCCGTGGAATATGGTCATATTCTGGTGGCCTTTATGCGGGAGGATGGCTTTTTCCTGGAGTTGGAGTCCCTGCAGCGGGGCCTGATGTGGGGACTGGGTCGGATGGCTGCGGCCAGCAGCGATAATCGGCGTTTGCTCTTAAAACATGAGGCCGATAATTACCTCTTGCCCTATCTGCGGTCGGCCGATGCCGTAGTCCGCGGCCTGGCCGCCCGGGCCGCTGGTCTTTTCGGCCGCCCGGCGGCTCGGGATGACCTGCGGGCTCTGTGTAACGATAGAACTGAATTTACCCTCTACGATAATGGCCAGTTCCGGCCCACCTCGGTAAGCCTCTTGGCCGCCCAGGCTCTGCGCCGGGACAGCGACTAAACGTCAGTCGAAACAGCGATAACTGTCATTTACCTGCACAATCACAGTATCACCGGCTCGTTGATTTGTCGTACTACTACCCGCTTTGTTTAGTGTTTGTGGAACATAAAATGAGAAATGTTGACCACAAACCGGTTAGAGGGTACTGCATGGGCCTTAAATTACATTATGCCCCTTGCTCTATCATTTTTTCAACCCCCGATTTCTCCCCGCTTAATGTACAAGAGTCTGGGAAATTGATTTTAAACCTAAATATTTGACCATAGGTTCAAAGTCTTTATCGTCATGTAGCAATGGAATGTTTTCAGTGATACAGAATGTCCCAATGATTACATCAATTGTTTTTCTGACGGTAATCCCTTTTTTTCTTAAAATTCTATAATTTTCAGCACTTTTGATGGCTATTCCGTATCCACCAAGTTGCTGACAAGTTAGTATACTCATAACTTCTTTGGCTTTCTTGTATTCATTTTCTTTTCTAAAGCCTTGCAACACTTCTGTTAGTATTAGGTCACCAGTAAACAAAGGGATTTGCAATAACATTTGGTCAAGGATTTCAGTTTGCCATGTGCTTTTGCCATTGAAATAATTTATCCAGACCGAGGAATCAACCAGAATCATTAATCAAGCCTCATTTCTGATAAATTACCTTCCCAGTTTAATTTACCTCTGAGTTTACGAATAGCATCTTGCTTTTTGACTTGAATAAGTAGCTTTAGAGCTGTTTCTACGACACCTTTTTTTGTTTTAATATTGCTTAATTTTAAGGCTTCTGCCATTAGAATGTCATCAACTACAATATTAGTTCTCATTTGATGCCCCCTCGATTTTAATGTGTATTGTTATTGCATTTTATGCACATGCGTGACGAATGTCAAGAAAGACCATTTTCCGATTTCGTATATTTTGCAGGAGCCCTGAAAGATAGGATACGGCAGTTGACCGGCAGGTTTTGTGGAAAAAGCATTTATCAGATTATTTTTACCTTGAACGAGTTTCTTGCCAAAGGGGGACGTCTATGACATTATATGCTGTTATCAACTCGTCAAAACGCATGAAATCATAGACGTCCCTAATGTCCCCCCATTGCGAAGTTAGTTGCTCATTCTGCTTGGGGCAGGTAAGCTAAAACGATTCGGCTATAACCTATAATAGACAAATTATTCTATGAGTAAGTAGATTATTAGATCTTGTATTTTATGGATAAGTTGGGCACATATAATGATTAATTCAGTTGATGAGATTGTTTTCAATAAAGAGATAATACTTTGAAATATCCCAAAGGATCAGAATGGCGCAAGTGGGATTTACACATCCACTCTATCCATTCTTGTGAGCCACGCACAAAACTTTCCATCGAAAATATTTTCAAAGCCGCATCGGTAAATAATATTGCCGTTATTTCCATAACCGACCATTCCAATGTTGACGGGTTGGATGAGGCACTGGATATTT
>JAJSAA010000103.1 GCA_024274995.1 Deltaproteobacteria bacterium | reverse complement strand
ACTCCATCGCCCTGGTTGAGGGCGAGAGAAAATTTGTTATGCACTATTAGAAAGGTATGAAATGAATAAAAATTCCACAATGCGGATTGTCTGCCCCGAGTGCGGCAATGATACTGATTTTTTTGAGGTGGCAGACGGAGTGATAATTACCACCCGTTATGTCCAGAATGATGATTGCAGTTTTAGTCAGGATGGTGATGAATCACAGATATTGGGCGATATTAAATTTTACTGCGCCGAGTGTAATGCCGACTTGTCGTATTCCCATCAACGTTTTCTGGCCATGCTCTTCTGATTATGACCCGGAAACCTTTGATTATCAGGGATAACCAGACCCTGCGCCGAAGGTTTAATGAGCTGGGTGCCGCAGATACGGTCGTCGGCCGCGTCAGTACACGGCCGGGAGAGGACGGCATACTGCTTGATCTCCTGGAACGGGAAGTCAGGTTGATCCCCTCGGCTCTGTCCCAAGCTATCAGCCGCCGTAAGACAATGCAAGCCAGAGTCTTCGGCCCCTGGATGCCGCCACTGACCACCGCTGTTTACGACATTCACCAGCTCCTTGAGGCCTTGACTTTATTCCCGGCCGGGGCAGTAGTGACTAAGCAGGATGGCAAAAATGCCGGTCTTGGTGTGCAGCTCTGGCCGTCTATTGAAGAGGTCTACAGCCTGGCCACTCTCGGCAGTTTGCCATTTCCTTTTGTTCTCCAGCCCTTTCATAAAGGAGCGAGAGATATAAGGGTTATTGTCATCGGCAATTATTTAGAGGCCTACGAACGCCATAACGGGGCAAATTTCCGTCATAATCTACATTGCGGCGGTAAAAGCTCGCCCTGTGAATTAAGCGCCGAACAACAGAAAATATGTCGTCAGGTGATGGCCAGAGGGAAATTCCCTTACGCCCATCTTGATTTAATGGTCAGCGGTAAGCATAATTATTTGATTGAGATAAATCTGCGGGGCGGGATACGGGGGGCACGGCTTTCAGCGGCCCGCTATAAAGAGATGACAGAGGCTGTCCATGAAGAGATGCTGCATGCGGCGGAACAACTCACAGCTCAAGGCAACTTATCCGCCCCTGGCTGAATTTACTGCTAATTGTGAGCTGGGCAAAAAAGAGGGGGCACCTTTAAAAAAGGTGCCCCCTTTCTGCGTTCATTAACCAAAAATGATTAAACGCAACCAGTAGGTTTAGGCAGGCCAGCCATTTTACAGGCTCCTTTACCAGGTCCTGAGGGGAACAACTCATAGATCCTCTTCAGGGGGAAACCAGTGGTCTTGGATAAGATACGAACCATGGGGGCAATACCATTCTTCTTGTAGTATTCCTGTAGAATACTGATGATCTTGTTATGCTCATCAGTCATTTCAGAGATACCTTCCAGAGCCTTTACATAGTCTGTCCAGTTATCATCCCACTCTTCCATACCATTGGTCAGGAAGCCATCCTCATCTACGTTGTAGGTTTTACCATTATGTTCGATTGTTGCCATGTTGCTCCTCCTTTACTATTT
>JAJSAA010000102.1 GCA_024274995.1 Deltaproteobacteria bacterium | reverse complement strand
GTTAGTAGCCCAGCGCGCCGAGTTAATAAGAAAGATGGTCGATGAGGAACTGAGGCTGGAATATAACGAGCATAAAATTCATGTCACCATCTCCATGGGCGCCGCCTGTTATCCCGATCATGGTGAGCAGCCGGATAAGGTCTTAAAGGCCGCTGACAACGCCCTTTATAAGGCCAAGGAGAATGGTCGTAATCAGGTCACGAAGGCCTGATCCAGAGGACAGAGGAGAATGAATGCCTATGCGGGGACATATTAAATACATCTGTCCCGCAGAATACATCAACCCGGTCAATGCCCAGGCGTAGGGGCGTATTGCGATACGCCCTGCCCAAGTTCCCCCCGTAATATACTTACAGCCAGTTTATTCAAGCGCAGTGCCTTGGTAAAATTCTCCTCTTTCTCATAGATATCCGCCAAGGTTATAATTACCTCGATACTGGGCTTGGGGCAGATGAGGGCGTTTTCCAGAATGGGGAGTGCCTGTTTCGTATCGCCAAGTTTATATAGGCTTAAACCAAGGCCGGATAAGACACTGTCGTTATCTTGGTTAAATTTCAGGGCTTTCCTGAAAACTGTAACTGCCTGCTGCCATTTTCCCATTTTAGCCAAGACCTGTCCCCGGCCGATAATGGCCTCTAACGAATGGGGCATAATTTGGGCCGCGGTATTAAATTCGCGCAGGGCTGCCGAGTAAATACCACGGGCCAGCATTACCCGCCCATAATTAATTCTTCTGATATAGGCCTTCTCTTTCTTGCTTTTTTCCTGATTGCCACGAGTTCTCAGTGATTTTTTGAAGCGCTTGAGATCCCATTCTCCCAAAATAAATTTGAGGTTATTGCCGACAATCCTCTCTATACCGGCGGTATAGGGAACAATAGCCCGCAGGCGGTTATGCTGGTCAGTTACGAGCGCGATGGGCAGCATGAATACGCCGTAGCGTCGGTAAATCTCCTGATTACGGTCGTCAAGAATTGGAATGTTTATTAAGCCCCTGGTTATATAATTGCTGAGCTTTCTGATATCCCCTCTGCCGGAGTAGACTGCCATAAAATCAACGCGCCGTTGGAATTTTTTGTTTAGACGAGTCATAATCTCGGCCAGTTTAATGTATCGTATGGCCCTGAAGGATGGTGTGGTCGAGAAAAACATTATCACCGAAGGCCTGCCGTCGGCGGACAAGCCATCCTGCCCTGTAGTGCCGATCTTGTTGAGCTGGAAGGAAGGGAGCCTGGCATTTAATTTATAATGCAGGAGTCTTGGCTGATCCGCTTGAACCAGGAGAGGGCCAATCAGAAATAGGCTCAGCCATATGGCAAGGATAATCAGCCGGTTGATGAAGCGCCTTCGCTTATGACTATGCATTTAAAGTTACAGAACGAGTCTATTTATTATGATGGCAGTTGCCGCAGAGTTGCATGGCATCGGCCACCGGCAGTAAATTTGCATAATCTGAGGAATGTGGTGAGTGGCAGCTTACGCAGGTGAATTTTTCATCCTTGGCGGCCGGGTTACTGGGCCCAGCCACCGGGTGGCCTTGCAGGGGATGATTGTGGCGCAGTCGGTAGATGGCCGGGTGGCATTTATAGCATAATTTGTTAAGTCCGGCATGGAGTTGATACTGGTACATACTGCCGTGCGGGTCATGGCAGGCGGTACATCCCCTGGTTTTGATTACCTTATGTAGCACCGGGGCGGTCAGGGTGTCCTGCATCTCATGGCAGTTGACACAGAGGGTGGTAATCTTATTCTGCAGAAAATATTTAAAATTTGAGCCATGCGGGTTGTGGCAGAGGTTACAGCTTCCCATGCCGATGGGGCCGTGGACGTAGGTGTAGATTTTGATCTGTTGTTGCTGGCGGCGGTGGCAGCGGAAGCAGAGATAGGCCACGCCATCTTCCTGGTCTACCGTAAATTTTATTGGTTCATCTGGTGAGGCATCGGTCTCCACAAACTTATACTGATGGCAGATCAGGCAGCGCCATTCCTTTACCGCCGGTTTGTGGCGGTATTTCAAGCCCTCAAACTCGTGCTTGTGGCAGGGGTAACATATTTGTTTTTTTATGTTCCTGGGCCTGACATCGGCCCGCCTGGCATCTAAACGGTGGCAGGGACGGCAGAATTTTTCGCGGTCGGCCCGATGAAAGAAAAACTCTGTTGCCCCGTCTGGAACCAGGGCGTTGTCAAAACTGGAAGCGGAAAAAACGGCTGTCTGCTGGATAATCTTACCGCCCTCTTTAATGATAATGCTGTTTTCTCCCTTACGCAGGGGCAGAATGGCATGGAGGGTGGTTTGGTATTTCGCGATCTCTATTCGACTGATATCTACTTTTTGTTTATTAATAATGAAACTGAAATCTTTAACCGGGGCCGGTGTATCTATAATATAGGTAAAATGATTTGCCTTGATCCACAGGAGAGGGGCTTTGCTCTCTGCCGCCAGGCTGCTGGCAGGTCGGGAAATCAGGAACAGGCAGAGGAAGATAAATACCAATTTTTTTAAATTGTTTGGACTATTGCCAGCGTTGTTCATACATAGTCATAAGCCGGGAGACTGCCAGCTTGTTAAAACGGTTGGCCTTGCGATTGTTCCCCTCTGATTCATAGATATCCGCCAGAGCGATAATGATCTCTAAGCGGGGATGGGGGGTGATGAAGGCGTTTTCCAGAATACTCTTGGCTTTTTTGATTTTTTTGCGGCCGTAATAACTCAGTCCCAGGCCGGCCATGGCATCATCGGAGTCCTTGTTAATTAGTTGGGCATTTTTAAAGGCGGCCTCGGCCTTCTCCCACTGTTTCTCGGAGAGCAGGGTGAAGCCCAGTTGAATATAGGCGTTTATCTGTTTGGGCATAATCTTGATGGCGGTGTTAAATTCTCTTACGGCCTGTTTATACATTTTTTTGTTGGTCATGATTCGGCCATAATTAACCCGCCTGATATATTCTTTTTCGTCTTTACTGAGTTTGATGTTGGCCTTGGGAGCCAGGGCCTTTAATAATTGTTTTTTGGTCCATTTGCCTAACAGAAATTTTATATTACCGCCAATAACCTTCTGAATATTGTAAGTATAGGGGATTACTTCATTTAATTCACCCTTCTCATTGGTCAGCACCACGATGGGCATCATAAATACGCCGTAGTGTTCCAGTAGCGCCTTGGTGGAATCGGCAACAACCCTGATATGAGGAGCCGTGGAGCGCATAAAGTTTATAACGGAGTTCTGATCCTTATTGTCACTGTATATAGCAATAATCTGCACCTTCTTCCCATACTTCTGGCTTAAGTCAGAAAGAACGCTTAACAGGGCCAGTGACCTTTTTTTACGGAAATTGGGATGGATGGAAAAGAACATCATCAGGGTAGGTTTACCCTGGCCGGGAATGATTGTCAGCGGTCTGCCGCCCTGGAGTTGAGGGAGTTTGAAGCCAGGCAGCCGGTCGCCGATATGATAGTTGCGCAGGACGGCCGTATCTGATTTGGCCTCATGGCTGGTGAGCCCGGCAAATACAAGGCAAAACAGGGCAACAAAGATAATCGTCTTGGTATGTGGCATCCCTTAGTATCCTCTGAGGTAATTTACCTGTTGTTCTTTTTCAGGTGTTTGGTTGTCAGCGCCTATATTTCTCTGGTTTATGACAGCCTGTAACACAGCGGCCGCCACGGTCGGTCTTGGTGAATTTTATTCGTACCTTTACATGCCGGTTAAAGGTAAATGAGGTTCTGATATGCTTTTCCTGGTCAGAGGCGTGTATATCATGGCATGATTTACAGTAGCGGCTGTTTTTCTGGTTATTGACATGGAGGAAGTGGAGATTGGTTGTCCCGTTTCGGAAACTGGTCTCCATGCTGTGGGGATCGGTAAAAACCTTTTTATTATGGCAGTTGAAGCAGAGCTGGAATTTGTCGAGGTTGAAGGGGCCCTTAAATTTAGTGGAGAATGGAGCCCGCAAAAGGAATTTATTCTTGCTGCCATGTACCTCGTGACATTGGTAGCATTCCCCCTGGCGCACCGGGCCGTGCTTGTACAGACTTCCTTTTATTTTTCTGGCTATTTTTTTGTGGCAGGAAAAGCATAAATCAATGGCCCGCGCCCGCAGCTGTTTCTGAAAGTTGGTGGAGTGCGGGGTATGGCAGATAACGCATTTACCTTCCTTAACCGGCCGATGAGGTACCGGGGCGGAAATAATGGCTTTGGCTATTTTCGGGTTGAGCCGGGTGTGGCAGGCCAGGCATAACTTTTGGATTGGGTGTTTGATTTTTATATAGCGGCCATTTTTATCCTTCTTGGTGCGGAGTTGATATTCCACCGGTGAGGCATGGGGGTCATGGCAGATACCGCAATCTTGTTTTACCGGTTTATGGACGTGCCGCCGTTTGAATTCATCTTTTCTGACCTCGTGGCAAGTGACGCATAGCGCCTCACCCCTGGCGCTCAGCAGGCCCTTGTATTTGGAAACGTGCGGGGTGTGGCAAGCGCTGCAGTTGCCATCTTGCACCGGGGCATGAACATATTTGTACTTAAACATGTTTTTGTCATGACATCGGTAGCAGAGGGCGCTTATGGAGCGGCCTTTTAAATGGAATTCAATATCAGATTCATGCGGGGCGTGGCAAGAGGTGCATTCCCCTCTGGCCACCGGAAAATGAATATATTTGGCTCCTTTAAGCATATTTCTGTCTTCTGCGTGGCAGGAGAAACAGAGGGCGCTCTTGGCGGCTCGGAGAAAATGTTTATTAACGGTGCCGTGGGGGTTGTGACATTGTAAGCATTGTTTTTTCTTGAATGGCCCGTGTTGGAATTTTTTATGGCCCATGTCGGCATGACATTTTTGATTCAGGCAGGAGAATTTTTCATTCATATGGGTGTAGTCCCCCTGGTTTTGAGGGTCTGCCACATGACAACTGCCACACTTGCCATTCAGTGATAAGTCTAAGTGCAGAAAATAGGGCCTGAAACCGTCTGGCGGAGAGGCCACGCCCTTGGTTTTATAAAAGACGTTTATTGTCATCGGCGGGGTGGAGTCCACGAGAGAGATAGTATTAAGGCCGGGAGCCAGTTTAAGCTGCTGGCTGAAGGCTTTATTATTTACCTGAGCCGTGAACTGCTGCGTTCCCGATTTGTTGGTGATTTTGCCGACGGCCCTACTACTATCTTTGCAGAGACCTATTATTAAAAATTGGTCAACATTAAGCACCGATTTAGCAGGTGGGTATATAAGTCGGCAGGCGGCAACAGCCGGGCCGGAGCTGATAAGAAGGAGGGAAAAAACAATAAAATAAAATATGATTTTATATCTTGCTATCACGATGGATTCCCAATTATAGATGCTGGTGAACTATTACAGTACTGAGGAGACAACATAAAATTTTGGTGCCCCTAATGAACCGTTACAACTTAAATTACCTTATAAGTTTATACAAATAATTTTATTAAGGCCAATTTTTTTTATTTCCAGCGTTGTTCGTACATGGTCATTAGCCGGGATACGGCCAGCTTGTTTAAACGGTTCGCCTTTTTGTTATTGCCCTCGGATTCATAGATATTGGCCAGGGCGATAATGACCTCCAAACGGGGATGGGGGGCGATAAAGGCGTTTTCCAGGATCTTTTTGGCCTTTTTGATCTCCCCCTGGCCGTAATAGCTCAATCCCAGGCCAGCCATGGCATTATCGGAATCCTTGCTGATACTTTGGGCCTTTTTAAAGGCCGCTTCAGCCTTCTGCCACTTCTTTTCTGCGATCTGGACAAATCCCAGTTCTATATAGGCGTTTATGACCTTGGGCATAATCTTGATGGCGGTATTAAATTCCCGCACCGCCTGACTGTACATCTTCTTGCTGGCCATGATGCGGCCGTAATTAATCCGCCGGATATATTCCTTCTCTTTTTTACTGCGTTTGATATTGGTTCTTGGGGCCAGGGCCTTTAACAATTGCTGCCTGGTCCATTTGCCTAACAGAAATTTTATATTACCATCAATAATCTCTCTGATATTGTAGGTGTAGGGAATTACTTCGTTTAATTCCCCTTTGCCGTTGGTCAGCACCACGAGCGGCATCATGAATACTCCGTAGTTGTCTAACACGGCTTTGGATATATCGTTATAAACCTTGATATGGGCGGCCGAAGAACGCATATAGTGGATAACTGTGTTTTGATCTTTGTTATCACAATATATGCCGATTATGTTAACAGATTCGCCATATTTGTCAGCGAGGTCGGAAAGGGCGCTTAAAAGAGCCAGTGATCTTGTCTTGCGGAAATTGGGGTGGATGGAAAAGAACATCATCAGGGTGGGTTTTTTACCATGACCTGGAGTGAAGGTTTCCGGTCTGCCGCCCTGGATGGAGGGCAGCCTGAAAGCTGGCAGCCGGTCTCCGGCCTTGTAGTTGCGCAGGGTGGCATTCTGGCCTATGGCGGCCTGGGCTCCGTGAGTAAAAAAGTTTGTAAATACAAGGCAGAATAAGGGAAAAAATAAAATAGCTTTAGCTGACATCTTGATCATATCCTCTATTTTTTAGTATATTGAGCATTTACGTTGCTTTCGCATCGTAATGGTTGGCATTGCTCAAGCTACCTGTGGTTGTATTGTCGCGGCTTATGGCAGCCAGTAACACAGCGCCCGCCTGTGGCGGTCTTGGTGAATTTTATATTAATCTTGAAATGTTTTTTAAAGATGAATGAGCGGCGGATATGCTTTTCCTGATCCGAGGCGTGCATATCATGGCATGATTTGCAGTAGCGGCTCTTTTTCTGGTTATTGACATGAATGAAATGAAGATTGGTCGTACCGTTACGAAATCCGGTTTCTATGCTGTGGGGATCGGTAAAAACTCTTTTATTATGGCAGTTAAAGCAGAGCTGGAATTTGTTTAAGTTGAAGACCCCCTGAAATTTGGTGGAGAAGGGGGCACGTAATAGCATCTTGTATTTACTGCCATGCACCAAATGACATTGAACACAGCTCCCGCTTCTTACCGGCCCGTGTTTATAAAGGCTGTTCTTTATTTTTTTTGCCATCTTCTTGTGACATGAAAAGCACAAGTCCTGAGGGGTGGCTCTTAACTGCTTGGGAAAATTGGTGGAGTGCGGGGTGTGGCAGGTGGTACATTTACCTTCCTGCACCGGTTTATGGGCCACCGGGGCTGAAATAATGGCCTTGGCTATTTTCGGGTTGAGCCGGGTGTGGCAGGCCAGACATAATTCTTTTATGGCATATTTTCTCTTGGTGTAACGGCCATTTTTATCTCTCTTAGTGCGGAGATGATACTTCGTGGCTGAGGCATGGGGGTCGTGGCAGATGCTACAGTCCTTGCCAGCCGGCTGATGGACATAGCGCCGTTTAAACTCATCCTTCCGCACCTCGTGACAGGTAACGCAGAGTTGTTGCCCCTTCTTATAGAGCAGGTTTTTGTATTTTGAGGTATGCGGGGTGTGGCAGGAGTTACAGTCCCCCTCCGCCGCCGGTTCATGGACGTATTTGTAATCCAGCATCTTTTTATCATGGCAGCGGAAACAGAGGTCGCTCACCGAATTACCCTTTAGGTGAAATTCAATCTTTGATTCATGAGGGTCATGACAGGCGGTGCATTGCCCTTTGGCCACCGGGAAATGAACTACCTTGCCAGTGGTAATCATATCCTTGTCGGCGCTGTGGCAGGTGAAACACAGCGCGCTTCTGGCCGCACGAGTAAAGTCCTTGTTAAAGCTGCCGTGGGGATTATGGCAGTCGGCACATTGTCTTCTCTTAAATGGGCCATGCTGGAACTTCTTATGTCCCATATCATTATGGCATTTACTGTTCAGGCAGGAGAACTTATCCTTAATATAGGTGTAATCCCCTTTGTTGTCGGGGGTTACAGCGTGGCAGAGGCCGCATTTGCTACTCAAGGTCAGATCCTTATGGAGGTAATAAGGCCGGAAATCTGGCGGGGCGGGGCGGCTGCCGGTTGGGCGGAATATGGTGATTGGCGATCCTGTGCCATTATTGGCAACTATGGTTGTAGAGCCCGGCATCAGTCTTAACCGGCGGCTGAAACTCATATTATGGGTTTTAACTTTTAACTTTTGTTGACCTCGTGAGTTAATAATTTTAATTTCAGCCACGGGTACGACGCTGTCGCACATGCCGACGAGCAGAATAGTACTTTGAGTGAGCAGCGATTTGTCGGCTGGATAGATCAGACGGCAGTTGGCCTGGGCTAAGCGGCCGACAAGGAGAAAACTAATTGCGAGGAGTAAGCAGATGTTTTTATTGTTTATAAGCATATTGAACTATTTAGGTGTGACTGTAAATTGCCCTAAACGCCGAGCTGTAACTACTTAGATGTGCTTCAGATCGAAGTGCCGTTAAACAGTTACCATATTGGTTAGTTAATGGCAGGTACTGGTAAGATAACGGCTTATTTTACAGTTTATAAAATTAAGTTTATAAAAGCTAATTTTTTTGTAACTATTTATATCAGCCGGCATCATTTGCTTCCGTATGCATTCCCACGCGGGAGCGTGGGAACGAGGGATCTTTGCAGGCTGGAGTCAGATTCTTTTCTCTCTTCTCGTTCCC
>JAJSAA010000101.1 GCA_024274995.1 Deltaproteobacteria bacterium | reverse complement strand
CCGGCCTTTAATCTGCCGGCTATCTGGATTCAGCAGGATAAAAAGGATGAGGCGCAACTGGCCGGTTACACCGTGGTTGATCCTTCCACCGTCATTGCCACTCATCTTACCGAGATTCTGCGCACCCACGCCGATGAGCTTCTGGGTCGTCAGGATACCCAGAAATTAATTGACAACCTGGCCAAAACTCATCCTAAGGTAATAGAGGAACTGGTGCCGGACAATCTGTCTCTTGGCGGTCTGCAGAAGGTCTTGCAGGCTCTGCTGCGCGAGAGGGTGTCTATCCGGGATCTGCTTACCATCTGTGAGACTTTGGCTGATTATGCGCCGTTGACCAAGGATACGGATATTTTAACCGAATATGTCCGCCAGAAACTGGCCCGCTCCATTGTCGGTCAATTAGAGGAAAATGGTAAATTGTCGGTTCTCACCATGTCGCCGCCGGTGGAGGACATTATCCGTGAATCAATTCAGAAGACGGAACAGGGCAGCTATCTCAATCTGGATCCCAATCTCAGCCGCCATGTCATAGAGGCGGCTCAGAAGATGGTTGAGAAGGTGACCAACGATGGTTATCAGCCGATTATTCTCTGTTCACCTGTAGTCCGGCGTCATCTGCGGCGGCTGCTGGAGCGTTTTATGCCCCAGGTAACGGTTTTGTCAAATAACGAGCTACCCAATCAATTGCAGATTCAGTCATTGGGGATTATAGAGGTGAATGCGAAGTAGGTAATAGGTAAGCGTTGCAGAGGTACCCCGCTGGGTGTTTCTGCAATGCTTACTTGTTTTGAGGGGGCAATACAAGAAAGTGATATTAAATTGAATGCCGAATGTCGAATTTTGAATAATTACTAAAACTATGCGCATTAAACGTTTCGAAGCCAAAAATCATCAAAGCGCCATGGCTCTGGTTAAGCAGGAACTGGGGGATGACGCCATAATTCTGGGCACTAAAACCATTGGCGGCAAAGGGGCCGGCCAACGGGTTGAGGTGGTGGCGGCCATGGATTATGATCTGGATACCCTGCTGGATCATGCCGATTCGCCTGAGGAACCCGGCCTCAAACCGGCCTATGGCTACCGTACCATTCGCCGCCCTGAGCAGCCTGCCCTTAAAGCCGCCGCCCAGGAGACCAGGGGGCAGGAGGGCCTTGCAGCCATTCAATCCGAGGCCCATGACCTGCGCCTGCGTTTTGCCAATATTTTCAATAAACCGGCCGCTCGCTTCAATCCTCCGCCAGCGGTTAAGGCCCCGGCCCGGCAGGGAAAACAGCCGCCCCCCACCGTCAATGAGGTACGACAATGGCGGGATCAGGTAATTGATAAAATTAACCTGTCCTCTGCCGACTCTGATTGCCGCCAGGAAATAATTGCCATAGTGGGTACCACCGGAGTTGGTAAGACTACCACCGTTGCTAAACTGGCGGCCTGGCACGCCCTGCGCCGGGGGCGCTCCACGGCTTTGATCTCCATGGATTGTTATCGGATTGGAGCCACGGATCAACTGCGGGCTTATGCCCGTGTTATGCGGCTGCCCTGTGAGATTGCCCTGCGAAAAAACGATATGGGCCGGGCCCTGGCCCGTTTTCAGGACAAGGAGGTAATAATTATTGATACCGCCGGTAAGAGCCCCTATGATGATAAGCATCTCGCCGAGCTTGGCGAGTGGTTTGCTCAGGGTGATGATATTGTGCCGCATCTGGTGTTAAGCGCCACCACCAAGAAAGAAGACCTGGCCGCAGTTATTAAGGCATACAGCGGCTTAAATATCGGCAGTCTGATGCTCACCAAGCTTGATGAAACCAGGGCCTACGCTGTTCTTTGCCAGCAGATAGCCTCCACCTCTCTGCCCGTATCGTTTTTAAGTACCGGCCAGCGGGTACCAGAAGATTTTGTTGAGGCGACCAGAGATTCCCTTAATATGCTTTTTAAGCAGGGACAAGGACTTGAACCATAACCGGTAAAGCAGTTTTTTTACGGAACAATTACCTGAAATATACCTTTTATTGAGATTAATGGAATTATGGCAAAAAAAGTGGACAGGCATCAATCATCTCCCAGGGTTATCTGTATTACCAGCGGCAAGGGCGGGGTGGGGAAAACTAATATTACCGCTAATCTGGCTTATGCCCTGGCTGAGGCGGGCCAGCGGGTGCTGGTGCTGGACGCTGATCTTAATCTGGCCAATATTGATGTCCTACTGGGGCTTACCCCGAGGTATAATCTTCACCATGTCTTTACTGGAGAAAAAACTCTGCCTGAGGTTATGATTCCAGGGCCTGGGGGGATGAAAATTCTGCCTGGCGCCTCCGGGATCATGGAACTTGCCGCCTTGAATGAGGAGCAACGGCTTTATTTTTTAACCGAGATGACGGCCTTGGAGGATAAAATTGATATCATGCTTATTGATACCGGGGCTGGCATCAACGATAATGTTATCTATTTCAACCTGGCCGCCCAGGAACGGATTGTTGTTCTGACCCCGGAGCCCACCTCTCTTACCGATGCCTACGCCCTGATCAAGGTTCTCTCCAGCCGCTACGATGTTAAACGTTTTAAGATCATTATTAATATGGCTCTTTCGAAATCAGAGGCGATGGATGTCTTTCGACAGCTCTATAAGGTCTGCGATCAGTTTTTAGAGACGCTTTCTCTGGACTTTATTGGGCATATTCCTTATGATAAATTATTAACCGTCGCGGTGAGAGGCCAGCGGCTGATTAACGAGAAATTCCCTGATGCTGAAGCTAGTGTTATGTTGCGGCAGGCCGCGGCTGTATTGTTGAGCGGCGGTTCCAAACAGATTAGTGATGGTAATATTAAATTCTTTTGGAACCGGGTGTTTGAGCACTGAATAACAGGGGCTGGCTAACCAGGAGTGAGCGGAGAGACCGGATATTGGATAAATGAACAAAGCTAAGAGCCAGAAATTCAAGGATTACACTCAGGTATATTTTCAAGGGACTGGCGGACGTATCAGCCCGGAAAAACGCCATGAATTGATTCTTATCTATACCCCGTTGATTAAATATATCGCCTCCCGTCTGGCCTCGCGGCTGCCGGCTCAAGTTGCCCTTGATGACCTGATCAGCAGTGGTATTATCGGCCTTATTGACGCCATAGACAAGTTTGATATTACCAAGAAGGTGCAGTTCAAGACCTACGCTGAGTTCCGTATCAAGGGGGCCATGCTCGATGAATTGCGTTCCTTGGACTGGGTGCCGCGTTCCGTTCGTGACAAGATAACTGTTATCGAGGCTGCCTATAGCAAGATGGAGAAAAAACTGGGCCGCCCTGTCACAGACGAGGAGATGTCGCAGGTTATGAATATCTCCCTGGAGGAATTTCAGAAACTCCTTAATGAAACCAAGGGCGTTACCTTCATGGATATTGATTTGTTGAAGAAACGGGGCTCGAATCTAAATCCTTCGGGGCTGGCCGAGATTTTTCATAATACCGGCAGTGATCCCTACTCGGCCATCAGCCTCTCCCAGATAAGGGAATTATTGGCCGAGGCCATTGCTGATCTGCCCCGTAACGAGAAGCTGACCATCTCACTCTATTATTTTGAAGAGTTGACCATGAAGGAAATTGGCCTGGTTCTTGGTTACACCGAGTCACGGATTTCTCAAATGCACAGCAAAGCCGTCCTCAGGCTGCGCTCAAAACTCCAGACGGTTTTATCTTCTTAGCCCCTTGGAAGGTCGGTTGCCAGCCATTTTTCTTCAATCAAAAGATTTTAATTGATATTGTCTTTATTTTTTCTATATGATTGCTATATAATGATTTACGCACTTTGTTACGTCATATTGCCTGATCACAGGTTAAAGGCAATTCTCGCCATGGGGGAAATTCAATAAAATGTCAGATCCAGCTAATACTAAAGTCTTGGTAGTCGATGATTTTGCTACCATGCGTCGAATTGTTAAAAATATTCTGACCCAGTTAGGCTATAAACATATAGTTGAGGCCGATGATGGAACCACGGCCATGGATCGTCTTAAACAGGAAAAGATAGATCTCATCATTTCTGACTGGAATATGCCCAAAATGACTGGCCTTGAACTCCTGAAAAATGTGCGGAGTACCCCGGATACCGCCAACATCCCCTTTATAATGGTAACGGCTGAGGCCCAGCAGGATAATATCATTCTGGCGGTAAAGGCCAAAGTCAGCCAGTATATCGTTAAACCCTTTACCGCCGATATTCTGGGCGAAAAAATTAATAAGGTTTTGTAGCCGCCGCGTAATACAGAGTCGGCACCCGAACAGTCCATTTATTTCCCCTAATTTACACCTGATGGACTCGTAAAAAAGTCCATCACTGACTGACTAAAGATGGCTAAAAAAGTTCGATATACAGCTAAGCGTAGACTGCGAGGCGTGGTGTTTCGGCAGGGCTTCGGCCATACATATGGTATGTCTGCCGAGCGGTACGACAACGATCGTATGCGAACGTCACAACGCCGTAGATCGGACTTTTTACGACGCCATCACACCTGTTCAGGTTAATCACAATATGGCAAAGACCAATAAGCCAGGGCAGAATGCTGAGAATGATATTGGGGAAGACTGGGGTGAGGCCTT